>NZ_JBWGIO010000033.1:0-38444 GCF_057784215.1 Mesorhizobium sp. CNPSo 4661
CGCAAGCTGCAGGCCGACCACGAACTGTCCTACCTGTTCATCAGCCATGACCTCGCGGTGGTTCGCGCCATGGCCGACTACATCATCGTGATGAAGCAGGGAAAGATCGTCGAGGAAGGTCCGACGCAGGAGATCTTCGACAATCCGCGCGAGGCCTACACGCAGACGCTGATGACCGCGGCGATCGATGTGACGCGGATCCGGCTGAGGGTATGACCGCGTCCCGGGTTGGGACGAAGTTCATTATTGGGATGAAGTTCATTGCGATGGCGAGGTGCACCTGCGTGCCCTGCGCCGGCAACTGAACGTAATCTTGGGAGGATGCAGATGGTTGCCGCCGGACGCGTTCACGGGCTTTCTTTGGCCGCCGTGAAGGGGGACAAGACGCTGGCCGAGCTGGCGCAACAGTTCGACGTTCCGCCGAACCCGATCGCGACCTGGAAGAACCATCTGCTGAAAAGTGGCCGGGGTGTTCGGGTCGGACAAGGCAGCGGCGACCGAAGCGCCCGTCGATTTGAAGGCGTTGCATGCCAAGATCGGCGAGCTGACGCTGGCCAACGATTTTTTTAAAGGCGCGCTCAGCAAAGCCGGCCTGGGTGCTGTCACGTTGTTTGAAGAAGGGGCGCATGAGACCCTCGGTACCCGCTGCATAAAGCCAGACGGCGCGGGCGATGATCTCCGGCGGAAAGCGATTGTTCTTGTGACGAGCGGCAGCGTCAGACATGCCTCGGCCCTTACCGGCAAGCCGTTAACGCAAAAACAATGTGACAGCACCCTTGAAATTGCTTAGCCCCATCCGAGAATATCTTTGCCGACTTTTGCGACACTTCATTTCTGAAGCTGTGGACGTATCCAATCTTTATCATTGGCCGGCTAAGCAACCTAGCGTCAGGACCGTCTCGATGGCAAGATCGGAACAGCGGGTTGGCCGCCACGCGTCGTGGACGCCTGCCGGCCAAGGTTTCTTTCGTCAGCCACAGCGTCAGACCGCCGCGCCGTCGAAGGAAAGCTCGCCTCGTACGCCGGCCAATTCGTCACCTTGTACTTCGTCTTCGGTTTTCGGTGACGCCGGGCGGAATTGTGTTTGAGGGGCATTCGGCGAAGATCATAGCTCCATTTGCGATCTCACCCGCCTATCGGCAAATCTAAAAACGATCCGTGCACCAACAACGTCTTGGGTTGAACCTCCGTAGCGCGACTTCAGGCACGAATTGATAATTGGCGAGGGCGAGCAAACCAAGACCCGGGGCAAGATCGAGATAGGGGCAGGCGACCGTGCACCGGTCAGCTTGTTGTCAGATCGCTCGCTTACACTCCTAGCAAGTCTTAAGTAGACCGATATTGACTACAGTGCAGATCGGTCGATAGGAGCGCGAGTCGCATGTATAGCAGAATCACTGGTTCATCCAGCCAGCCTACAAGCGCAGGCCATCCCGGCGAGTCGGAGCAGGCAGCAGATAATCAGAGATTTGCGGAATCGCTCGCAGACGCGGGGACTAGTTCGTCGTCGGCGACACGGCCGTACTCCCTCACCTCCGAACCTCCTGTATACGACATGGACAGTGATGAGTTCAGGCAAGAGTTGAGGGACTTCTATGGTGTCGATGTCAAGCACATAGCAGACAATCCTCAAGAGTACTCAGAGTTCGTGTCCTCAAAAGCCGAGCGCACCGCAATTGTTGCTAGGGTCGGTGCGACCATAGATGACGAACCGGGTTCGAAGTACTTCAGCTACCAGTTGGGCGACAAAAGCGTCGGGCTCCTAAGGACGGACCCAGGATTCCGCATCAAAGGGGAAGAGTGGCAGAAGAAATACTTTCCAGACCGAAAAAACATTTCATCGGTCGTGGCTCTTCGAGTTTCGCACCCGCTCGTTGAGAACGCGGGCGATGTTCTGCTCGAACATCAACTTCGGCTCGACGGCAAGAAGCCTCTGATCATGTCACGTCCTGCTAACGATGCGGCGAAGCCCCGTCTGGAGCAGATGGGCTTTGTTGACGTGGGGGAGAACCAGTTCGTGCTTGACCCTAGACGGTCCGATAAGTGGACAATCAACAACGAGGGTAAATGGCAGCGAACAGACAAGCCACGGCTGTATCTTCAAGCCGAGAGCGAGGATCCCGTTGAACGAAGTACCGATGAAGACGAAGGATATGTCGAGACAGACTCGTCCGGCGATGATCCTTCTTGGTTCTTGGAGCGGGCGCTCAATTTCCGCGGATCACAAGCCGACTGAGAGTCTCGATGGACTAAAGGGAATGTGCATGAAGGCTATCATGTTTCGTCTCCCGCGTGCCCGGCGCGAAAGGATACCCCCCGGCCGCTCCGATTCGTTAGCTTAACGGTGCGCCTGGGCTCCTCTGTAGGGGCCTTAGTGCAGTGAAATTTCATCAGCACAAAGGAGATTGTTTGTGGGAATTTGTTGTTCAAAGCCTTCAGTAGTAGGCTCGCCTTATCATAGTTCGAGCGCCGGCGGCGCCTCGCACTCAACGGCTCACAGCGACAGCGGTGCCAGCCATCGCGAGTGGTCTGCGCTAATTTCGACGGCATCAGGACCGGCCGCGATAGCTCCCCGAGTCGCTCTGGGAACGTCGCCAAACACGTTGCAACAACGACGCGGTGAGGCACTACAGCGACATGAGATACAGCAACTCGCCTACCTCATTGCGGCCATGATGACTGGCGATCCGGTCAGAAGCCCCGCTCGGATCACCGCGGCCGGTCAGACAGTGCACGACGTTCGCCTGCTCCTCAGGCACGGACGCGGCAACGTTCATGCGGATGGCGAGCCGTCCCACGGGCACAACGTCGTAGGCGCAGGTGTAGCCTACCGCGGCCTCGATCGCGACAACCAGATGGCATTGGCGGGCGCGCTGGGCGCAGGCTTTTGCGATCACTTCGCGCGCCTCGCCGCAGTCTCGCACGCGCCGCATTTGCGCGATGGTGAATCGGTCGTGAATGCAGGCGGCGAGGTGGAAATTATGGAAGTGAACGACGATCACACCATCTCGGCCACGCGAACTGGACACGCATGGAACGAGCTACGCCGCGACAACGGACGCGATGGAGAGACGACCGTCGTGCAGGACGGCTGGTCGAACGGCCCGGCGGTGCGGTTGAAAGACAGCGCGTGGGCGAAGGTCCAGGTGAAGAAAGAGGGGCTGAGTCTCGACAAGGACGACGCCCTGTGGTTGAAAGATCGCATCGAACAACTAATACCTCTCGTCCACCCGGACGAAGACGAATACACAGCAACGCGGCTGCAGGAGTTGCGCCGAAATCCGACCCAACAAGATCGCTTTGTGGAAACTCAGGTAGTGTCGGCCGAGTTCGCCGCAAGAGCACGGGAAGCCCGAGAGCAGATTCCGCGGGAACAGCAGGAGCAGTTGGTCTCGATGGCGGCGCAGGAATTCTATGGGCTGTCTCCCCACGAGGCGGGCGCCCCGCAGTTTATTCACTCGGTGCTGGAACAGGTTGGGCTCTTAGACCATCAGGATCGTCCGCCGGTGGTGCCGCCGGAATATTGACGACGACTCCGTGTCGTCTCGATGGGCACTGCGTTGCGGCACACGCTGCGCTTGGCGTGGCGCGCTTCAGGCATGAGATGCTGGCCTCGGTACCAGCGCGGAAGTTGCGCAGCTTGCGATAGACCCAGCGGCTGCTGACCATGTCTTCGATCCTGAAGGCGCTCTTCTTGCGGAACGCCAAATCGCGCACGTCCCAAGCCTTGGTCTGGCGCAGATTGGCGCGGCTGGCATAGCCGCCGTCGGCCGCCGCCTGACGCGGCGGCTCGCCGTAAAACGCGATGTGGCGCTCCAGCATTAGCAGCAGACGCTCGCTGTCTGCTGGGTTGCCTGCTTCGCAATCGAGCGCCGGCTTTCGTCGCTCGCCTGGAATTGTGCGCAGCGTGGCCAGCACCTCGACCGCAAGGACCGGAATATCGCAACCGTGATGGCCGGCATCCGCAACACGGACGCCTTCCCTCCCCGGCAAAAGGAAGCGATCCTGCCCGAGGATCTCATCGCTATGCTGGAGACGCTTCCCCGCGGCCCCCTGCGCGGCCTGCGCCATCGTGCCATGCTTCTCCTCGGGTTTGCCGGCGGGCTGCGTCGCTCGGAGATCGTCGGCCTTGATTTCGGTCGCGACCAGACCGAGGACGGCCGCGGTTTGGTGGAATTTTTCCCGGACAAGGGCGTGCTGGTGGCGCGAGGTCGACATCGGCCGCGGCTCCTCCAACTCCTGTTGCCCCGTGGTAGCATTAGAGACCTGGCAGAAATTCGCCCAAATCGCGCACGGGCCACTCTTCCGGCGCGTTATCGGGAATGGAAAGGCGGTCGGGTCCGACCGGCTCAACGACCAGGAGGTGGCGCGCCTGGTCAAACGGACCGCTCTCGCGGCCGGCGTCCGCGGTGATCTGCCCGAAGGAAACCTCGGACGGATCTTTGCCGGCCATTCATTGTGCGCAGGCCTCGCCTCCTCGGCCGAAGTCGACGAGCGCTATGTGCTGAGGCAGCTCGGCCACACGAGCGCCGAGATGGCCCGCAAGTACCGACCGGTTCCGCGTGAACCTGACTAGGGCGTCGGACTCTGAAAAGCCCTCTCCCCTGCCCCGCTCAGCGCACGGCTGCAGGAGTTTTGTTGTTGAGGTTGGCCTCGGTATCATTGGGCGCTAGAGCACAGGCTCGCGGTCGATGACGCGAAGCAGAGTTCGGGCAGCGCCACTTGGCTGTCGCTTACCACACGCATCCCGGCCGGTTGGTGATCTCGCTTCGGGCGAAGTCCGCATCAATGATCACATCGCATGGTCAAGGCCCTGCAGACCGCGGAATACCGTCTCGTATCGCGCCGCCCGGAACCGCGACGCTGATCAACTTCACCGCCTCGAAATTGGCTCTGCTGTTCGGCATAACGAAAAAGGCCGAGCTTGACGCGTCGAAAGAATACGCTCGCCAGCTCACGCTCAGCTGCGAAACCTTAATAATACAAATGAAATTAGGCCGATTTTGCAATAGCCGCTCGCCACCTACCGGCCGGCATGGTCGCAAGGGTTCGCATCCCAGGCATGGCTAGATAACTCGGCCGGCCCTGTTGTTTAAGTGCAAGCGTTCGGTAACGGCTAACAATAAAAACAAGCACTTACCTTTAAAGGCGGGTTAAATTGTCAGGCTGCCATCCGTTTGAAATTCCTTACGATTTTCTTAACCCGTTACCGCGCGTTACCGCTGCCGTTACCGCTCTGTTCACGGCGTTTGAGCCGAGCGTCAGCGAAGCGATCGGCGGCCTCCAGCACGGCGCGGTCGTACCTCTCTGTCGTCTTGGTTCCGGTGTGCCCGGCGACCTTGCTGGTATCGTCAAGTCTGGCCCCTGACGCCCTGCCCTCGGTGATGCCGGATGCGCGCAGATCGCGAGCCCATAAGGTCGCCGGCAAGCCAGCCGCTTTACGGTCCACTGTCCAGCGCTGCGCGAAAATTGTGGCACGCCAAGGCAGGCCGTTCTCTTCGGAAACTATCATTGGCCCGGTTCGCCTCTCAGCCGGCCAGTGCTTCAACTCTTCCATCACCATAGGTGCCTTCTGCAGCGAATAGGAAATGGACGCTCCTGAACTCTCGGCTGTCTTGGAAGGGGTGTAGTGAAGCACCATGTCGGCGTCGATATCTTCCCATCGCAGACCGAACCATTTCATCTCCCTATCGGCGTCGAGAACTTCCGAAACGCCGCCCATGTTCATTGGCCACCATTGGCCAATTGCATCCCACAGGCGCAAAACCGTTTCGAAGCAAAGAGCATAGGCTAGCGCCGACGATGGTCGACCGTTCTTGTGAGCGGCTTCACGCGCCGCGACGATCTGATGAGCCGTGGCCGACTGGTTCCGAGGTTTCGGATGCGGCAGCGTCTTAGCCGTTTCCCGCATCACTGCTGCCAATGCGGCGCAGCCTTGCAGGCGCATCATGATTCCGAAGCTCACAGCGGCGAACAGAACTGCGCGTGCCGTGGTTGCAGCGGCGAGATATCGGCCGTTCTGTGACCAAACATCATGCCAGTCCATCAGGTCGATGCCGGTGGTTTCGTCAATACGGACGTTGCCGATGTGGCCCCTTAAGTTCTTCAGGTAGTGGTTGTAGGGCCGAAGCGATCCCGGTCGCAGTTTACGATAGGTGCTGCGCGGGTGCGTTTCATAGATCGAGAGCAGCGACTTGATCGAGCCATCAAACTTCAACGGATCTGCACGGTACCCGGTGCGCCAAAGCAGCATGTCCGCCTGCAACGAATCGCACTTCGCCTTCAACATGTCGGGTTGGTCAGCGAGGTAGCAGAGGTTTACGGTCTTCGGGCTATAGCCGTTCCTTACATCTACTTCGTCGGCTACCCAAAACGGCGTTTTACCCCTCGCGCGCTTAATCCACTTCAGCCCGGGAGCCTTGATCTGCTTTTCGCCTTCCATTGGCTTACGTCCGCTCTGCCAGGCGCCGCCGCGGGGGATTGGGCGATGCCAAGGTAACCGTCGTAGAAACGGCGTACGAGAGCGACAGGCCGACCGCCGTGGAATTCGTCAATGGCTGGGAAACCTGCTTTGCCGGACAGGGTCGGCAACCGCTCGCGCATCCATCTTTCCGCTTTCTCGCGACCGACGATCGCCTGCGCGATCTGCTGATCGGTTGCGAACAAGGGCAAGTCTTCGAGCCGCAGTGGTGTTGTGTCGATGGCCGCAAACTGAGTGGGGTCGGCCTGCCGATAAGTGCTTCTTCCAATTTTCTTCATCGCTCATGCCCGCGTTGGGACGTCCAATGCACGTTAGGGCAAGCGTCGTCGAAATCTCTCCATTTGCGTATTGCTATTGAGTACGCTCCTGCCGCCTTTTCCTGCTCGCATCACTTCCAGAAACAGCGGGGCTGGCTTTGTCGCCTTGGCGCATTTAAGCCGGTGGGGCCGCGCCGGGGCCGTGCGGTCGGATACAGGCAGGTCCGGTTCTCAAGCCCGTGCTTGATGTGCAGCCCCCAGTCAGTGAGGGCCAGCCTGCTGGAGGATTATAGCTTTCCGTCCTTTTCAGTTTCGTCAAGCAGGACCAGCACGATCTGCCAGAACCGCAAATCCAGCTCCCGGTGCGCATTGCGGGCCGAAAGCTCGCACCACTTGATCGCCTGGATAGCATCCGCCCCGAATAGATCGCGCGCCGCCCTGGCAATCGCTTCGGGGGTGCTGAAAGCCCAAAGCCCGTTCTCCTGTCGTGAAACCGAGGGTACAGCAAGCGTGCCGCAGGATATGGCGGCGCCGACCCCTGTTTCGTGCTCGGCTGTCAGCGGGAGCACCTCTGTCATCGACGGGCGTTTCATGTCACGCGGTCTCCGCGTTGGTACATGATCACCGACGTGCAGACGTCTTCCCGACGCTTTCGAGGATAAGGCTGCTTTTGGCTGCTGCCCGGCATGAATGCGCCCGGCTGCAGCGCCTGGCCTATGCGCGCCAGATCGACGAGGGCTGCGCGCAACTGCGGCCAGGGAAACTCTGTACAGTCTTCGGCCCTTTCGCCTTCGCGCAGTATCGCATCGAGTTTGCCGGCCACACCACCGATCGTCGTGGCAGGCGTTGCCGTCAAGGTTTCCAACAACCCTTCCTCTTGATCGGCTGTGGCAAGCTCCTCCCGCTTGGCGGCCGAATAGCCGATGCGTCGGTCCTCGGCATCCCAGCGCGCCTGCGAGGCGGCCAGATCGGCCTCGGCCCGAGCACGCAGCTCGGCAAAACCAGGATCATCCCCGAATAGGTCTTCCAAGTCGCCCTGACAGGAGACGGTGACGGTTATTCCCTCATCGGGTAGCTCGACATCTGCTTTTGGAAACCCGATGGCCTCAACCAACCGGGTCTCCAGGTCCTGCTGCTTGCGGCAGAGCGCGGCGGTACGAAGATATGTGCCGTGCCATTCGTGCCACTGCGTCAGTGCGGGGTCGGACCTAGTGTCAGCGAGGACCGATGCTGCAGCCGCCGATGAGTGATCCTTCAAATGCAGCGTCGCGGTGACCATTGGACTTCCCATCAGCAATTGCCTCCGGGTGACGAAAGGCAGAGTCATGCTAGTCTCAGAATCAGCCATGATCCGAGCTCCCTATAGCTTGGCGTATGGTCAGGCTGGCCAAGGTGTTTCCGCACCTTAGCCAGCCGCTTCGTTGCGCGGCCCAAGCCGAAGGACCATGCAACGACAGCTTTGATAGAAAAAATATCAATTCGATTGGTGCGGATGTCAATAGAAAATCTATCAAATAGCCATCCAGCAGTCACAACTCGGCAGGTGAAGGCCGCCAGAGCGCTGCTAGGATGGTCTCAGGGTGATTTAGCGGCGCATTCTGCCGTTTCAGAACCGACCATTGCGCGCCTTGAAGCTGAAGATGGGCCACTTGGCGGCCGCACGGAGACAGCCACGAAGATCGTCCATGCTTTAACTCGCGCGGGGATCGAGTTCATTTCAGAGAACGGTGGCGGCCCGGGCGTTCGATTGGCACGGCCCACAGGTGACCGGTGACCACTACATGAAATCCGAGAGTGCTCAGCATTAGCTCTCATGGATCAGCAAAGATCGTGTGCGGCAGTGCTCCGACCCGACAATGGGCTAGCCTCGAACTGGCTGCACAACCGCGGCAGTTCCAGACTGCCCTTTATGCGACTTTCGAATGTAGCAGCTAAGTTAAAATGTCCGGATCTGGCAAAGTAGGAATGTCGCTCCTGCCTTGCCAATCTGCCCGCGTTCGAGAGCGCGGGAGATTGCAGATTGGGACTGGTTCTGATGAGCGAACGCGAGCTGCGGCGTATCGAGGTCCTGTCGAAGGTCATTGAGCAGAGAATGACGAGCGTTGCAGCGGCAAGCCTGCTCGACGTTTCAGTTCGTCAGGTCCAGCGGCTGTTGAAGACGTTTCAGGCGGATGGCGCTGCATCTCTAAGACACAAGGCGCGTGGCCGGCATTCCAACAATCGCATTGTTGATGGCGTTCGCGACTTCGTGCTGGATCTGATCCGTGAACACTACATCGACTTCGGACCGACGCTTGCCCGCGAGAAGCTGATCGAACGGCATCAGCTCGCAGTCAGCAAGGAGACGCTGCGCAACTGGATGACGGAGGCTGGAATCTGGATCTCCCGCCGGGAGCGCAGGAAGCAGCTTCACCAGCCACGGGGCCGGCGCGACTGCCTCGGTGAGTTGGTGCAGATCGACGGCTCACATCACTGGTGGTTTGAGAACCGTGGCCCCAAATGCGCCCTGCTCGTCTTCATCGACGATGCGACCGGCAAGCTGCTTCATCTGCGCTTTGCCGGCTCCGAGAACACGTTCGACTACTTCCACGCGGCCAAGGCGTATCTGCGGGAATGGGGCAAGCCGTTGGCTTTCTATAGCGACAAGCACGGCATCTTCCGAACGACCCATGGTTCGGAGAAGGACCGCACCAGCGGCCTGACGCAGTTTGGCCGCGCGCTCTATGAGCTCAACATCGACATCATCTGCGCCAACACTCCACAGGCCAAGGGTCGCGTCGAGCGCGCCAATCAGACGCTGCAGGACCGGCTTGTGAAGGAGTTGCGCCTCCGCGGCATCAGCACGATCGAGGCGGCCAACGCCTTTGCGCCCGAGTTCCTGACGGACTTCAACGCACGCTTCGGCAAGGAGCCCCGCAATCCGACCACATGTTCGGCATTCCCGACGGCAGCCAGAGCAATGGCTATGTAAAGCGTGGCCGCAAGCTCGGCCAGAAGGCAGAATTCACAAAGGACCCCGCGGTCGTCGTTCGGCGTCAGCAGGCACTTGCCAGAATGCCCGCAGCCAAGGTCGAGAGCCAGGCCGTCAAAGTCGATCTGTCACTCACAGAGAGTGATAGGCATCGTATTGCGGATGTCCTCGCAGTGCTGAACGAGTTTCCAATCAACCGGAAGGCTCAACCGACAACGAAAGCCGGCTTGTAGCCCAAAGCGGGCCACGCGGCTCTCAAAGCTCACATGAGGGGTTTGGCGTCAAGACATGGGCGCTCTCCTTCAGCACCGTCGGAGCCATGGTCTGAGCCTTGCGCGTGACGCGGCTTTCCTTGCCGGTTCAAACTCACATACGGTCGCCGCACGGCGGCTGCACCATCATTCCGCTTGCGTTGCGGTAAAGGCTCAGGAGGGCGTGACCATTCTAAAGCGCGGCATTTGAAGCCATACTTTGAGCCGGTTCGCCCACCTGGGTCCGCCAGGATTGATCAGTCCTGGAGATTTCGAGAATGTGGCCGATCGATGCGTCGGTCACGCCGCCTTCATCACGGCCCCGTCGATTACGACGCCGAACCTGACGTATTTCCAGAGTGCAACGAGCAGTTTCCTGGCGAGCGCGACGATCGTGCTCTTCTTATGGCGTCCGCCATTTGAATTGACGCGCTGAAAGAACCATGCGCTGAGCGCCGAAGACGGCTGATTGCGCAACCACAGCCAAGCCAGTTGGATCATCGTCGTTCGCAGCCGCGGATTACCCGCTTTCGATACCCCTTGTTCTCGGTCGACTGTCCCGCTTTGCCAAGGTGTCGGCGCCAGCCCGGCGTAGGCCGCAACCTGCCTGCGATTGTTAAACTTCCGGGATAATCCCTCGGTGCAAAGAATGGCCGCGATCTCCGTTCCTACGCCCTTGATAGCGCACAACATCGCAGCCGGCGTTGCCGAAGCGCTTTCCTCGGCAGCGCTCACCAGCGCGTCACGTTCTCGTTCGACCATCGCAATGTGATCAAGCAGCAGCTCGAGCCTATCGAGTTCGCGGACGAGTTGCGCCTTGAGGTTGGGTGGCAAAGCCCTGCCGTCGCCTGTTCGCAGATCCTCGAGCCGTAAACGTCTGTCTTTCCGCAGCGGTTGGTATCCGCCAATCCCCTGGGCAAAGAGCAGACCCTTGATGCGATTGACGTGTTCGACCCGTTCAGCAATCAGAACGCGTCGCTCACGACATATGCGGCGGCAGTCTTCTTCTTGCGGGCTCGGCGCCCTCACCATCGCACAGACGCGAGGTTCACCGCGTTTGAACGCTAGCAGCGCACGCACCAGCGTCTCGCCGTCAATCTTGTCGGTCTTGGCTCGCCTGCCACGACGTGACGCCGCAATTGATGCTGCGTCGACAATATGACTTTCGACGCCGTGCTCCTGCAGAACTCGGTGGATCCAGAACCCATCGAGCCCCGCCTCCTGGATCGTAACGATTGGAAAAACGTGGCCAGTACGGCAGCGAGCTTTCTCTTGAAGATGGGCGAAACGGGAGAGCAATTCGCCGACGTCACCGCCCTGGACCGCATGCTTCGACATCTTCTCACCGTTGCCCGGCGACAACGACGTGACCAACCATGTGGCGCGGCTCAATTCGAGGGATACAAAGATCGCACCCAGATCTGTGCGGATCGCGGTGGAACTGTCGTAGTGGCTTTGGGAAGCATGCATGGCCGTTTCCTTGAGGTTGATTGCGTCTGTGCAACCACACTCTTGCAGAGCGCCGGGCGCGGTTCACGCCTCATGGAATCTAAAGCCGACGGAGATCTACTCGATCGCACCCGATCGGGCTCTGCAACCCCGACCAGCTTACGCCCGATCGGGCGCTCATGTCGGCGCCAGCAAGTGCGTCGCTGTCGCATTTCTAACCTGCTGAGCCCTACCCTTCGAACAGACCCTGGCGACATTTCTACTTTGCTGGCAGCGCGACATCCGAACTTGGTTGCAACATCGAATCGACTAAAGCACAAAGGGCGAACGTTTGGAGGGAGTTTAGGGCCTGCGCATTCATCCCTCAGTTCCGGGTATCATTAGCAATGGCCGATACGGGGTCGCACGGCCACTGTCCGCTGATGGGCGTCGAGGGTCGAATAGCTGCGGTAAGGTGGCTGAGCTCGACCGCGGCTTCGGCCCCAGAGCGAGCGCTCTCGCTGTCAAGCTAACCATGGCTATCCTTGATCGAAAGTATCGGTGGGAAGAGGATATTGACCTTTAATGCAGCAAGCTGTTGAACAGCGCGCTTGAGCGGTGGGGGCCGGCGGTGAAAAGCAATCTCTCCTACAGCCGGAGCATTCTGGCGATGGAAGACAAGGAACTCGAGGTCTTTGTCCACCGCTGGGTGGCGCGCCAGGTCAAGAAGTACCCAGATCACCATCTTTTCGGGAACGCGAATGACCTAGGCCGCGACGCCGTAGGGTTTCGCACGCTGCACCGACATGATGGCGAATGGGACAACTACCAGTGCAAGATGCTCAGCAAGCGCGTCGATGACGGCATGATGTATGAGGAAATCGCAAAGATCCTCTTCCATGCCTCGGAAGGTGAGTTTACGCCGCCGGCGGCCTATTTCTTCGTCGCTCCAAAGGGCTTCAACCGCAAAGCCGAGAAGCTCCTCTTCAGCCCCAGCTCCTTCAAGCAGCACATGCTGGACGAATGGGACGCACGATGCGCTCGACGCATCCGCACGGGCCCGCCGGTTGTCCTCACCGATAAGCTGCGCGCAGTCATCGGAGCCTACGCCTTCCAGAACATCGGCGGCATTGACCTGCCGAAGATCCTCACGATGGACGATATCAACCTTATCCTCGCCGACGCGTTTGGAGACGATCCGGGTGAAGCGCCGTCGGGCGTTGTTCCAACCGATGTTTCGTCTGACGAGGGCTACGTGCAACAGCTCATTGGTGTCTACTCCGATAGCGAGGGTCGTCCCTTCGCCGATGCGGCAGAAGTCCTTCGTCACGCGAGTCATGGCCCTGACTTGACTATGCAGCGGCGGCGGTATTTCGAAGCGGATGCCTTCCGCCGCCACTTCCGCGACAACATCGATCCGCAGCACATAGAAAAGTTTACCCAGGAAATCCTTTATGGTGTTTCCGGTGTGCATTCGCAGACAACGGGCCTAGGACGATTGCGGGACGTGATGACTGCGGCCGGTTCGCTTCCAGTCTCCGGCATCTTTGGCCGACACAATCGAGCCAACGTCTTGGTCAAGCAGGGCACCTGCCATCACCTCGCCAATGACGGGGTACTGCCATGGAAACGCTGAGGCCTTTCGCAACGCCGGTCTTCAACGGTTCTGTCGAGACCGGTCTTCGTTCGCTTATCTTGCTGGAAGCGTTCTATCCGGAAAAGCTCGATCTCGATGCGCTGGCTCTGCTCGATTACTTCGTCGTCCACACCGCCGATCTTGGCGGCCCCGATAGCCTTCACCCAGCGCTGCCGGAGCGTGTCGGGGAGTATCGGGTTCGCCGCACCCTGATACAGGAAGCGTTGCGCATGCTGTTGCGGGTGAGCCTGATCGAGGTTGTTGAGGCCGCCGACGGCATCAGCTTTGTGTCGGGCGATGACGCACCGGCTTTCGTGAAGCTCCTCAACTCAGACTACAATCGCGATCTTTCGGACCGCGCGAGCTGGCTCGCCGGCCGCGTCCATGACGACGGCGCAGCCGCCTTTGCCTCAATGCGGGGCCTGATAGATCGGTGGAGCCTCGAATTCCAGACAGAAGTGGGGCTGCCAAATGGTTGATCGATCGCCATTGATGCAGCTCGAACACCTCACCTACACCGGGTCCGGCCTCCCGACGGTAGGAATTGCCTTGAACCACGACCTGACGATCCTGTGGGGTGGCTCCAATACCGGCAAGACCTATACCGTGGCCACGCTCAACTTCATGTTCGGCGGGGAAACGCCTGAGACGCCGCCCGAAGGCGACAGGTATGAGTCGGCCTTGCTCGGCATCTCGTTTGCGGACGGCACCAGCGTCACGCTGCGACGTGCGCTGCGCGGGGGTGACATCGAGGTTTTCGACGGTCTAGCTCCGGATGGCATCCTGGACGGTCGAGAAAGCCAGGTCCTGGATCCGGTTCATGGCAAGGGTGGCAAGTCCAAGGATGGCAGCCTGTCGGAGTTCCTGCTGGCCAAAGTGGGTTTGGGGACGATCAAGATCGCCTCGACACAGGCGGCAAAGCTGGACACCTTCAGCTTCCGCTTCTTCATGCCGTACGTGCTGGTCACCGAAGACCGGATGCTCAGTGGCAAGACGCCAACAGAGATCAATCCCAAGAGCAGCGATACTCTCAATAGGAATGCGTTCAGGTTCCTTCTGACCGGCCGGGACGATTCCGCCATCGCCAAGGTTCCGGACAAGAAAACGCTCGACGCAGGCAAGACGGGCAAGCTCCAGCTGCTCGACGAGATGATCGCCGACCTTGACCGCGAACTGGGTACCCGCAATGTACCGGAGCTGGTCGCACAGCGCGATCGCCTTCAATCTCAGCTCGAGACAATCGGCGAGGACTTAGCGAAAGCCCAGGAGCGGATTGACGGGCTGTCTGTGCTGCGACGTGAAGCTTTGAACGCCCAAGGCGAGGCCGAAGCCCACGCCGCGCAGCTGAGGGCAATGCGGCAGCGGTTTTTCGACCTCAAACGCACGTATGAGACCGATATCCGCCGACTTGAGGCGATCGAGGAGGGTGGCTTTCTGCTGCAGCGGTTCGAAGACCACCCGTGCCCGCTCTGCGGAGCGTTGCCCGGTCATCAGCACAAGCCTCATCCGCTGGGAGATGTGGACCTGCAGCTCACGGCCGCGCGGGCGGAGATCGCCAAGATCCGACGAGACATGAGTGATCTCGAAGTGACCCTCGCCAGTTTGACGGCCGAAGGCGAAGGGCTCGAGAACCGCGGCCGTACACTCGGCGCCGAAGCCCGCGGGCACTTCGAGGAAATTCAGCGCCTCAGGCCGAGAGAGACGAACCTGCGCACGGGCTATACCGACGACGTCACGCTGTTCGAGGAAATCGATCGCGTCATTGCCCTGTCGGTTCGCCGCAGCGATCTCGACGCCAAGCGGGCGGCCATTGCGGCGATCAAGCACGGTAAGCAGAAGGCGGCCGGGCTCACTATCGGGATCGACGGGCCGACCGGACATAAGTTTGCCCAGACCGTTCAACAGGTGCTGGACGTCTGGGGGTATCCTGGGCTCGAGGCGGTCACTTGGAACGACAAGACCTACGACATTGCCATCAATGGTAAGCCTCGCGGCCGCAACGGCAAGGGCGTCAAGGCGCTGCTGCATTCAGCGTTCTCGGTGGCCTACGCGGTCTATTGCAAGGGCGAGAGGCTGCCTCACCCCGGGTTCTTGGTACTGGACTCGCCGCTGCTTACGTACCGCGAAGAACTGGACGACGACGATGAGCCGCTGACCGATGAGGAGCGAGCGATCGCCGCGACGTCGCTCGACGAGCGCTTTTACAAGCATCTCGCTTCGGTCTCGAGCTTTTGCCAGATCTACATCATCGAGAACAAAACGCCGCCCAAGGTGTTCATGCCTCGGACGATCGTGTTTTCGAAAGCCGGCAGGCGAGGGCTTTTCCCGGTGTTGGGTACCTGACACTTTCAATGCTAACCGCGCCGCGGCCACAGGCCGTCAAGACGAGAGCCATCATCTGCTCGGGACTAATCCGCCGAGAGGCGAAGTGCGCATTTCGCAAAAGCCGGACAGGGGTTCCGCTAATTCCCGGACAGTGGTTTCGCTAATGTCGGGACAGTTTGGCGGCGTCGGTCCTTGGGTGCCTTGTTGCGTTCATGGATGATTGATTTCGCAAGGAGCGTCAGGGTCACCCCTTTGCGCTTCAACTCCCTGGCGATCAGCGCAAAGTCCGGTTCGCTCAGGTCTTGCGGCGGACGACCGGCACGGCCGAACAGCAGCCGCTCAAGCATCGCGTCGTCGTGGCCCGGCGGCAGCGGCCAGCATGACAGCCCGGCCTCCCGCGCCCGCAGCAAATAGGTCGATACTGTCGTCTTACTGATCTTGAGCCGTTCCGACACCTCACGCACCGACAGACCCTGCTCATGGGTCAGGCGCAAGATCGCTTGGATATCATCCCTCACGCTCGTTCGTCTCGCTTGCTTCCGTCTCGGCATGGCCCCTCTCAACATCATCGTGAGAGGCCAAACTGCCAGAACGGCGCAGCCGAGAACCGACCGCTAATCCGCTCCCGAAAAACTGTCCGGGATTTAGCGGAATCGCTGTCCGCGAATTACTGAAATCACTGTCCGGGATTTAGCGAAAACGGTGTCCGGGAATTACCGAAACACGCAGGCGAAGGTCAAAATTGTCGGCAGCCTCTTGAAATGTAATGCCACTGTTTCCATTTTAGAGCCATGCAGTCCGCGCCGATGTATGACCTGGACTTCCGCAAGGCGCTCCCGCCCAGCGACACGGCGCTCGTGGCGGCATGGCGCCTTCTCGGTCGGCTATCTGACGCTGACTCAGTCGCCCCACGAGGCGCCGGGCAGACCTTCGCCGATCTTGCTACCCAGCTAACGGACCGGGTGGACCGGCCTGTCTTCACGACCGCGCACGAGGCCGCGCGTGCCATACTGGATCATCTGAAGGGCGCAAGCCGCGACGCGGCGAGATTTTGGAAAACGATCGACTGCTTCCAGACGTGTTTCCAAGTCCGCTATCGCGAGGATTTCGACGTCGACGTCGACCATGTTCTTCCACACAATCTCAATCGACTAGCCGGCCAATTCGTTGCCGATGGCCAACATCGCAGCTTCACCGTCCAGAATTACATGTCGGCGACCAAGCGCGATGCATTGGTCAATGCACTCATTGCGAAATTAGTCAGGGATCTGTCCTTAACTGATGATGGCCTTGAGGCGATCCAAATCAAGGTCGTGGAGATTGTTGCCTTCGCGATAAGGGAGGTGAGTAAGGTTGTCCGGCTCCGGATGATCTTCTACTTTCCGGCGCCCTCGGGGGCGGCGCCTTCCACCCGCGAAATGGTTTTGAGCTTTGTGCTCTGCACCGGATGCCCTCCTCCTACCAGCGATGCCGTTGCCGCGCATTCCGCGCCGATTGCTTCGTTCAAGGTTGGAGCTTCAACACATGACATCCCGCATTTCGGACCTCAGGGTCCTGCAGGCCCAGCAGCATGGCTGCATCGTCGGTCTGCCCAAAGCATTCGCCGAGGAGGTGGCAGCGCTCGCCGACTTCCTCATGGATTGCCACCTCTGGTCCGACGTGACCCTGCTCTTCGAGGGCGAGATCGTCGGTTGCGGTCCGGGGCGCTGGCGCGTGCCTGTCACGGCCGGATGGTGGCTTATGTTCGACTGGATGCGGCCGATCGGCTCTGTCGAACTGCGGCTATGGCATGAGGATGATGGCTGACCAACGTGATTTTCCACCGCAGATGCCGGGCGTTTTCCTTCGTGATAGGGTGCTACGCAAGCCCGGTTCACGCATCACGCAGGAAGCTCTGGCCGACGCGCTCGATGTCTCTCGCTTCACAGTGAACCAGATCGTCAACGGGCACCGCGCTATCACTGCTGATATGGCGGTCCGGCTCGCCTTCGTGCTCGGCACCTCGCCGGACCTGTGGCTCGATATGCAAAAGCGCGTCGATCTTTTTGAGGCGCGCCGCAAGCTTGCTGATGAAATGCAAAAGCTGATCAAGCTGCGTGGGGAAGAAGCCTGGCCCTTCATCAGCAGTGACTGATCCCAGGTGGGCAATCGATCCTGATGTTTGGCTGTGTTAATTTTCCGAAGCTCCAGCATAGGCAGGCATGAGACGGCATTCTTCTCAGCCTTTTCAAGAGTTACTATGGATCCGGTAGACCTCGATCAGATCGATACCTGGCCGGAGGAGACCGTCGTCTTTTTGGAGGCTACCGCGACCGAGCTACGCGCGGAACGCTTGGCTGACCACGAATATACTCTCTCTGATACGATGCATCGGCTGCTGAACCCCTCACCGCCTATGCATCGATGGGACGAAGCGAAAGCCCTCATCACAGCAGCGATGGCGAATCGCGATTTGCGGGCATTTCATGCTACGCGACTGGTGGACTTCGTGAGCATCAGGGAAAATGGACTGCTGCGGCTTAACCTTGAGCGCGACATTCTCCGCCTGAAGGCCGCACTCGCGGTTCAAATGTCACCAAGCGAACTCATGCACGTCGACGCGGCGGTTTCAAATATGATCGAGGCTGACTCTCATTTTGTCCGTCGGGAGGGGGCGGTATGGATGACACCGCTACGTCGATTCCTTCACAACGGAGGCTGCGAAGTGTTCTTTGAGTCGTTCGGTGGCGAGGCGGTTGAGCGCATCGCCGGTTACGCGGGCGGCAAGTTGGATGCGACGTTGAAGCAGGTGGGCGAGCCAGCAGTCGTAGTCGCGCGGTACCCGGCCTACGGTTGGTGCAGGTTCACTGAGCATAGGCTCCCCCAGTCGATGATAGAGCTGTACCTAGAGAGTCAAGGTGACTGGGAACCGATGGACTATGGCTGGGACGTCATGATCAAAAGGGACATCCCTCGCGAAGCAATCGAGGCCGTGGTCCGAAGGGGTGACCCGATGGTATCTGGCTGACCCATCTCGCAAAGGCCCATGGCGATGCTTGCCCGTTTCAGAAACTAGTACATGCCCATGGTCTATCCGGAGAGCCAAATCCGCCACTTTTCCGGAGAGCTGGCCAAATTGTTGGATCGGGAGGATGATCTCACGATCGCCTTCCTTACTCGCGAATTCAGAAAGGCGGAAACATCCGAGCTCGTACGCCATGGCCTAGTGCGCCGGCTCTTTACCATTAAGCACGCGATCCAGCGCACTTTCCAGATTTTGCCCCCACAAGAGACGGCTCCCACAGGCGACATGCTCATGGACGCGACGAGCCATCTGCAGACCTTCGTGATTAACGTCTTCGGCGCCATCGATAACCTGGCTCGCATCTGGTGCATGGAAGCGGATATCCGGAAGCCCAACGGCACCCCCTTGAAGCCGATGGCTATAGGCCTCACGCCCGGCCATGTTCCCGTGCGCGCGTCGTTGTCACAGCCCTTCCAAGATTATTTGGCGAGCGCCGACGCTTGGTTCGACTATCTCGAAGACTATCGGCATGCTCTGGCGCACCGTATTCCGCTCTATATCCCGCCGCGACAGCTCGACGACGAGGAGCGTGCTGAATTCGAGCGCCTGGAGCAGGAGATCGCACTGGCGAAAAACGACTACGAGCGATGCGGGGTGCTCCGAGTCCAACAGCAAAGCCTCGGCATCTTCAATCCGCTGATGATGCATTCCTTCAGCGAACAGGCCCGTCCTGTTTACCTGCATCCGCAGATGATCTGCGATCTGTCAACTGTCGTCGAGATAGGTGAGCACATGCTGGGCGAGATCGATGTGTTGCCACCCGCGTAGTCGACGATACTGCAGTCGTCTGACTACATTAATTGGACCGATCTAGTCGCCGATTGCCGCTCCAGATAAAATAGTGCGATTCCCTCGGGGCATGGGTTGAATGGGAAATTTCCTCTCGCTGGACGCGGTCTACGTCGCCTTCGTCTTCGTAGTACCGGGCTACATCATTTCCTCATTTCGGGCGCATTTCATAACGGGCCAGAAGCTGGACGGACCGGACTATTTCGTCCGCCTCCTGACCCTGAGCGCCTTGAACTTCGCGCTGTCCGGGTGGGTGATCTATCTCGTCGTGAACTCCAGCTCGGATGCGAAGGTCCGGGTGCTGGCGTGGGGTTTCGTCCTACTCGTAGCCCCAGCCATCATCGGGTTCGCGAGCGGCGTCACATCGAAGGCCGGATGGCTCCGAAAAATGTACGGATGGTTCGGGCTTTCCCCCATCCACGTAATCCCCACGGCGTGGGACTATCAGTTTTCCACGATGTGCGGCTCATGGGTGTTTGTCGTCCTTAAGAACGACACGACGTTCGCAGGCTACTGGAGCGACGGGTCATTCGCCTCGTCGCGTCCAGACGAGCGCGACTTGCTGATCGAGCGCGTCTTTGAAGTAGGAGACAACGGGGCGTGGACTCCCACAGACAAGAGTGTTCTGATCTGCGCCAGCGAGATTCGAACCATCGAATTCACACCAGCCGAAAGGAATGGAAAATGACAACCAGAGGCAACACCGGTCGTCCTTCGACAGGAACAACCTCTTCAGAGAACAGAGGGTATCAGCCACAGCGTGGCAGTGGTTCCCAAGGCACGGGATCGGTTCAGGGAGGGTATCAGGGCCCGACCAGCCACAGCACCCCCTCCAACCCACCGAGTGGCGGGTCGAGCGGCGGCAAGAAGTAACCGTGAGTGCAGACTGGGATCACGACGACCTGCCAGGCTGTTGGCGCTCGAACATGCATTCTGCGCGCTCGCCCTGCTTTCGGCCAGCAACTTCGCCCACCTCGCCGAGACTACGCCAAACGCGGCCGTCAAACAGTTTCGGGAAGCGATCGAAGGTTCGGCCTATGATACCGGAAAGGCCTTTGAACATCGAATCGTCTCTACGGAATGGCCCAGTTTGGTCACGGACCGCGATGCTGCTTTCGTCACTCGCTAGGCTGTCCGTTCAAGCTTAATGGAGCCCTTGGTGATGCGATCTGTCCAATATGTGCCGGTCATAAGTGTCGCGGGACTGTCTTTAACAACATACCGGAAAGCTCCGTAGTGTATCTCGCTTTCCGATCCACGTAGATGAATATCCGGTTCACTTTGGTAAACCCCATATATCTCCACGGCACCATCAGGGCTATAGATAATACGTTCCGCCTTCAATACCGAGTCTGATGACTCGGTCGCAATGCGGATAGAAAGCGTTGAAAACGTTTGTTTGATCGTCGCAGTTCCGCTGACCTTGGTCCGCTGGCCGTTCTCATTTTTGTAGGTCGAAACCAATTCAACAGCCCATTGACCCCTCAGGTCCGGTATAGGCACGAAATAGCGAATCGGCCAACAATGCCACGCCCAGCGGTCGAAAGCCGACAGGATGACCGTGACAATGGCCACGGTAAGCGAAAACGGCTTAAGGTAGTTCCAATCAATTGCTATACCGAGCACCCACAGCGAACAGCCCCAGACCACGGCTGCCAAGACGATTACCGACGAGATGGAAAATCGCGTGAAGAAGCTTCGCAAAGCCGGTTCCCCCCTCCAGGTCCTTCGACCGATATTTGATGAAGTATCCAAAGTTGGCCTATCGCGCTACCCGCTATTGGCTGTCTTCTATACGGGAGCGAAAAAACCAGGGGATTGTGTCCCAATGGAGCGGACACCGGCGCTAGAAACGGGGTTCGGTTTTGCCTCTGACTTTCCCACCAGACACGCGGAAGCGATTACACTAAATGAGAGCTTGCATGATGGCGCCGTGCTATTTGGGAGGGCATCGCCGAACGATCCGTTTATTTGTACCGGGTGGTCTTACCGGATTGTAGCACGTGGCCTTGCGCCCGGCGCTATGTCCAACCGCGGGTCAGCCTATAACAGCGCCATTTCTCTATCTATGTCAGCCGGCATCGATTGTGTTTTCCTCGCCACAGCCACAAGCTGCGAGGTTTTTCTGGATGGACGAGGTCAGGCGGTTGTCGCTTAGATCCGCCTAGCGATGGCCAAAGGCCCTGGGCAGCCTGCTATAACAAGGCACAAGTCGTATGAAAGCAAACGCTGTGGCAAATGCCAAGTGTAGCCAGAAATCTGTGGTACTGCTAAAGTATGATTTCCCGATCAGTATGAAGCATTGACGAACGTGAAGGGCGGTGCCTCATGGCAGAGGATGTCGCGAAAGGTCTTATTGGGAGATATCTCCTGCAGCGAGTTCGCAGCCATAGCTTGGAGATCCTTCTTCGCAGTCGGGCTTGCGCAATCTAGCGCCAGTTCCTGCTTCTGGTCAGTGGACTGCATTCGGTCGATCCGGATGTAGCGATCGCCAAGGTAGTGCATCATCATGTCATTGGTGACCGCCTGCTGCGAACCAATCATGACGGTCGTCAAACGTTCATTCTTCATCCATCCGAACGAACCCAGCCTGCGCCCGGCTGACGACGAAAAGGCAAACTCAGTGGTGGTGGTCCCGATGCTGAGCACCCTTATGTCGTCGCGAGCCTTGCAAAGGAAATGCTCGGCCTCGTGCAGGCCAATCAGGTCTGGTGAGTTCGCAAAAAGGCCGCCGTCAGCGAATACCTCATCGCCGATCCTGTGGATCGGGAAATAAGTGGGCGCCGCAGAGGTGGCCAGGGCTACGTCGACCACATTGAGACGCCAGTCAATCGTGAATCTAGGGTGATGGCCTGTTTTGAAGACGCGCGGACCGCCCTTGGTCAGGTTGACAGCGGGAATAAGCGTCGGCCGCCGCAAGTCCGACATCTTGCGGCCCTTTCCTACTACCGCATCGATGATAGTTCGCAACGGCCCGGCATCATAACGGGAAACAGCGATTCCACGCAGAACCCGTATCCCGGAACCTATATAGCTGCGGGCCGGGCGAGCCGACGAGAAGACTGTCTGTCCCTCGTCTAAGAATACCTGCTTTATGTCGCGCGCACTCGTGCCGGCTGACAGACCAAGTGCGATGATCCCACCGACCGAAGTGCCGACGATCATGTCGAAGTTGTCCGCCACAGGCCTTCCCGTCCGCTCCTCGATCAAAGCAAGGACCGACGCGGTGTACAGCCCAAGGTATCCACCGCCGGAGAGACTCAGTATTTGGAATGGCATCGCGGTCTCCGTGAATGGGCGCTCGAGTCCATGCGCGGCGGATACCACGCTTGGCACGAACCTGACAGGGCGGGAAGGATTTCCACAGTTGTTCGGGATATGTTCTTGGTGAGATCAGTGTTACTCTGCGCCATCGTGAGTCTTAGATGATTCGACCTAGTAGAGGCCCCAAGGGATGGCAAATGTTGCAAAGCTTCTCCATACTGAAGTGGACCCGGAAACGTTCTTGGTCAACCTTTCCCCCGAGGACTCGGCCCTCCGCTATGCGAGAAGGAAGATCCGGGAGCATCTGAGGCAGGTCTTCTCTACCGTTGGCCGCGAGCATTTCGGTCGGGTGGTACGGCCGCGGTTCTTCACGCAGGGCAGCTTCGCATACAAGACGCTGAATAACCCCGCTTGGCCCCCAAAGCAGCAGATGGACCTTGATGATGGATGCTACCTGCCGCTTTCCTTCGTGCGTGGAACACGGCCCTCGGAAGCGGCTGCCATGTTCTTCTCTTTCGTGGACGCTGCCCTGAAGGACCTCGCCAAGACGGAAGGCTGGCGCTATGTGGAAAAGCCTACGTGCTGCCGTCTTGTAATTGGCGACAACGCGCACGTTGACGTACCACTCTACGCGATACCCGACGACGAGTTCCTTCAACTGGCCGACCGGGTGGAGTCGTCGCACATTGTGGCTAAGCGGAAGGCGGACGATTGGACTGAACTGCCAGCGGACGCAGTGCTTCTTGCGCACCGCGAAGAAGATTGGATTGAGTCTGATCCGCGGTTGATCCACACATGGTTCACTGATGCCGTTGAGAATGTCTTTGGAGAAAGGCTGCGGCGCGACTGCCGATACATGAAGGGCTGGCGCGATCATCACGAACTTGACCGCTACGGTGTCACGTCGATCCTCCTGATGGCGGCCGTCTGGTACGCCTACGAGGCCATCAGAGGCCCTTTCTTACCCGATCGCGAGGACGAGCGACTCCTCGCAGTCATCAAGCGGCTCTCTACGCATCTCCGCGGCAGCGTACCGAATCCCGCATGCAGGTCGGAGGATCTGAACCGTTTACCCGAGGAGCACCGGGAGAGAGTTGCGAAGAAGATCGAGGAACTGGCGTCTAGGCTAGAGAAGGTTGTGAAGGAATGCCGTGACGCCCGAGAAGCGGTGGTGGCGATGAGGGAACTTTACGGTCCGAGAATGCCCGATCGTCCCGATCTCGTCACGGTAGCGGTATCGATTGTGGGCAAGGTACTCGCGCAACCCAAAAAGGTGAGTCCAGCCCCTGAGGTCGGGCGCTCCCAGAGTGGATGATATGCAGTTGGGCAGTCTCGTGGCAATTCACGATGCACTGCGCGAGCGTGGCTTCGAGCGGATCCCCATCCAGAGCACCAACCTCTACCGGGGTGTGCTTGGACAGGCTTCTCCAACCATCCCCGTTGAGATCTCCATACGAGATCTAGACTTCGTCAATCTCCCGATCATCCGGCTGTCAAAAGATTGGTCACCGCCGCGGAAGCTGCCGCACATCGTCGGACCTGACGGGGCAGTCTGCTACTATGTCCGAGGTGCCATCGTGCTCGATCGCTACGATCCGGCCGGCACGGTCATCCAGTGCCTTGACAAGGCAGAACGTGTTGTCAGGCAGGCAATGCGTGGACATCTCGATGGCGACTTCGTAGCTGAGTTCGACACGTACTGGGCCGAGACCTGGATGTTGTCCGACTTGCCGCTCGACTATGTCGGGCCCGGCACCATCAACTTCCTCCCTCTTGCCGAGGGCAGGAAGGAGACGCCCCTGCTTTCGAATGGGAAATCGTGGCTCCTGGATCGCCATCCGCGAGTGTCGGGCAACAATGCTGGGGAGCCGGCAGTGATCGTTTCGCTTGACGGTCCATTGACGGTGGACCCAAGCAGTCCGTGGCCGCCGGCAAACATGAAGCAGCTGGGTTCTTGGCTACAATGGATCGATCCGAGGTTGCGCGTGAAATTGGACGAGGCGTTGGTCCGCGGCACGGGCGGCGTGACGACACTTGCGATCCGGGCATCCAATGGCTTGTTTGCTGCGCGCCTCGAGGTTCCCGCCCGTTTCCAGAAAGATGAATTCCTCGTCAACCGCAGAAAGATGCTGCCAAAGGTCCTGTCCTCGGTCGCTTCGCACGTGGCGGTCGAGCGGATAAGAACCGACGCGGCGGACCTCGGCTACATCTACGGACGCAACATGGGAAGCCGTAAGAACCTGTCTAGCAAACGCGTTCTCTTAATCGGATGCGGCACGATAGGAAGCTTTCTGGCCCAGCAGCTTGCCATGTGCGGTGCAGGAACCCAGGGGGGGCGATTGATCCTGGTCGACAGCGACATTCTTCGCACCGCCAACATTGGGCGGCACGTCCTCGGTGTGCCGTACCTCCATCGCAACAAGGCTGTGGCTTGTGCGGATTATCTGCGCGACATGCTTCCAGGAATCCATGCCGAGGGACATGACTCGGACGCTATGGATGAGCCCATCGATAGATACGACGCGGTCATCGACGCGACCGGGGAGGAAGCCCTCTCAATAGCTCTGAACCAGCGGGCGGTTGCCAGGCGCCCGCTCGCTCCAGCCCACTTCTTCGTCTGGCTTGCTGGGAACGGCGATGCCACGCAATGCCTCTTAGTCGATAGCGATGGCGAACTCGCCTGCTTGAAATGCCTTAAGCCTGAACTGTCGGGTCCAGCACGTTTCCCGCTTCTGCGTCCCAACGTTTCGCTCGAAGTCGGATCGGTGCAAGCGTGCACAGACGCAGGCTTCATTCCGTTTCCAGTCTCGCGTTCCGCCGCAGCTGCGGCGATGGCGTGCGACCTGATACTGGACTGGTCCAACGGCCAAACGGGTCACCGACTCCGCACGAATACGCTGGACCCGACGAGGGCTTTCACAGTCAAGAACCAAAGTCCGGTGCGAAGCCGGCAGTGTCCGGCATGCTCGGCCCGCCACTCGTCTTGAGCACTTGCGACGGCCGATTCGTGCTGGTCAGCAACGATGTTGTAAAGGCTATCGCTGCAAGTGTGGAGACTGGCCCGCTATCACGCGAGGCTGGCGGCATTCTGATTGGCTCCTATCGCGGCGGGGACATCGAGGTTTTTGGATACACGTCCCCGATGCCCAGAGACAGGCGGACGCGGACGATATTTGATCGCACGGATCCAGGGCACCAGGCCAAGGCGTTGACGATATGGCGCAAAAGCGGAGGAACGGACACATTCGTGGGAGAGTGGCATACGCATCCTGAGGCTAATCCTTCTCCTTCATGGCTTGATAGGAGAACTTGGAACGCCCTGTCGCGGCGCAGCCCGGGACCGGTTGTGTTCGCCATAGGAGGATGGAATTCTATAGGATGGTGGCTCGGCGAAAGTGGGAAGATTATGATGCTCGAGACGCGAGGACCGGAAGATCGAATAGGATAAAAGCAGACTTCTGTTTGCTCACCAACTCTTCTTTAAAGAGTGAGTCGCGTGCTTTACCGGAAGCTTAGCCGCTTATACTCATCGAGCCGCCAAAGACCCGCGATGGCCCCGCGCTCGGCAGCGTCCAGAACCTCTGATCTCGTGGCGTCTTCAAGCTCATCGATGCGTCGTAGGATTGACTTGCGCGCTTCGATTGTAAATGGCCCCATTCCAACAGACCCGTTGCGCCGTTGTGGCCAGCGCATATCCGGATCGTTTCGAATTTCCGCCAGCCAATTTCTAAACTCGAAATAGGGTTTGAGTTCGGCATATCCCGCATCGATCAGCTTACCCGCCGATTTGTCTCGTCGAACAACCGTACATGTCCAGCACCCGAAGCGTCCCGAAGCGCATGGCGGTGCAGATGGCGCTTTGATTACAGGACATTCGCCGGATGCATCCCGATAGAGTTCTTGTAAGAGCTGAGGACGGATCGAAGTTGGGGCGGACAACCAGAATATTGCGTCCCAGACCTCGGATACATGGAGGTCAAGAATAGGAAGGAACAAATCGTAGTCCCGGTTGCCTTCGCGCTGCTTTTGCCACAGCCCCTCGGGCGATTTCGCTAAGCTACGATCCCTTTGCTCACTCTCCGATCGGCGAAGACCTAGGACTACCACCGTATTTTGTGGGTCCTGGTGTTCAATGAATTGTGACACAGGACGAATCCTGAGGCTCGGCGTACACCATCGAAAGCTGTTCGTCGGTGGTGGGTATCCGCGTCCCACAATCCGCACGAAGAAGCGATCCTGCACAGGAGCTCGCAGGATTCTGGTTTCAAACCCGTCGCCGCGATCAGCAAACTCCGCCTCGATCGCAAGGAATGTGGACTTCACATATTTGTCTAGAACAGGGTTCTCGACGCCGGTATCGCAGTAGATTACCGTAAGTTTGAGACTGGGGAGTCCCGATTTGCGATAGGCCGCCAGAATAATCTTCAGGGCAGCAGTCGAGTCTTTACCGCCCGAGAATGCAAGCACCCAATGCGCGTGCGGGCGCGCCTGAAGTGCCGCCTCCGCGGCATCGACCGCAGCTAGAACCGGATCAGTCGTCAAGTTGGTTGAGGCGCCTCTCAATCGCCGTTTTGTGATCAAACCTCATATGCTCAAGTTGCTCGTTTCCGATGGCAATCTGACCGTCGGTTGTCACTCGGTTTCCGAGATACGAGACGAAGACCATGATAACGGAGACGCATAGCGCGATCACGGCGTTTGGCGTTCCGAAGTAGAGCAGGCCTACCGAAAGGAGCCCATACCCGGCGCTGATGACCATCGAGTCCGCGAACCCTGTCCACAACAGGCCGTTGAAGTAGGCGAGAGACGCTTTCGTCGAAAGGCTTTTGTCGTCGTCCACGAGCTTGAAGAACAACGACCGCAGGTTGGCCCACGAGTATTTGTCCGGCTTGTCCTCATAGCCGGTAATTCTAACCATGCCGGCTCGTAGGTTCTCACTGATACGTTCGTGGGATCCCCTATTCACCCATGTGCGCAGCGGTGTGATGTAATATAGCGCTGCGGGAACAACCACACCTGCCAGGTACGGTGCCTTCGAGAAATCGGGCAACGTGGGAAACGTACCCTTAAGAATAAACCAAATCACCGCACCGTAGACTAATATGAGCGCTGCAGGTGTAAACCAGCGCCAAATCTGCATTGTGTTCAGGGTCATGTTTTCTCGGCCGTTCGGAAGCTGAGCTTGGTGCATTCGGCTTCCATCAAAAAACTCTTACGGTGATACCAGGGGCTGTCTAAAGTTCAGGCCTCGCAATCGAGTGGAAATCTCTCATCTACGGCCTCACGGAGTTGGACGTATTGGGCCATTATCTCTTTACAGAATGTATCCAGTGAAAAAGTCCGGTGCCGAATCGTACACCAAAAGTTCTTAACCGTCTTGGAACGACCCTGCCCATTGTCCCGTAGACCACATGTCATCGACTGCTTTGAAATCGGCCCTGGGCCCAAACTATACCTCTACCCATGAACAGGCCGAGAGACGGATTTGCGTGATCAGCCGACCTGCGTGAAAAAGGTCCCCAGCGCAAACTAGTCGTCTATTTCGACGGCGGCGTCGCGCTTGTTACCAGAGAACCCCGCCATGCTGTCACCGGCCAGCAGCTTCTCCTTCGACAGCAGCCCGGCGTCCTCAAGCGCCTCGAAATCCGGCAGTTGCCGCAGCGTGTCGAGCCCAAACTGCGACATGAAATTTTTCCTCGTCACATAGGTGTAGGGCGCGCCCGGCTGCGGGCTCCGCGGCCCTGATGCGATGAGCTCCTGCGAGCGCAGCACGCCGATCAGATCGCGCGACACCTCCTTGCCGAAGAAGCTCGATAGCTCGCCACGCGTGATTGGCTGGAAATAGGCAATGCACATCAGGACAAGAGCCTCCGACTGCGACAGCTCTTTTGCCCCCTCGCCCGCTGCCGTGCCGAACGCCGCGTGGATGGCGTCGCCAAAAACCTTCTTGGTGCGGTGCTGCCAGCCGCCGGCGACCGCGACCAGTTCATAGGGGCGACCGGCGAGCTCGGCACGGATGTCGTCGATGACCAGGTCGAGATTGCAGCTTCTGCCGACCACTCGCGCCCGCATCTCGCGTGACGCCGGTTCATTTGCCGCAAAGATCATCGCCTCTACCCGGCCCATCCATTCGCGCCAGCGCAGTTCGGGCGGCAGGTGCTCGAGCTCGGTGTCCAGCGACGCCGGCTGATCGTTTGGCTTGCGGCGGGCAGACGCTTCGCTCATCGCTACAGCCCAAACAGCCGGAAGGTCGGACGGCCGGAGAGCTCGCGCACGGCATCCAGTTGCTGGAGGCGCTCGAACAGCCGTCGCGCCGCAAAGCGCGACAGGTTTTTTGTCACAAGCGATGCGGCGACGGCATCTTCATTGAGCAGCAAAAAAATCACGTCGCCGGCGCCTTTGGCGCGCAGTTTTGGCGTCACCGCCATAAGCTTTTCGGCGCGGCGCGACAGTTCGGCGGCCAACCGACATGCCTCCGCCGCCGCTTGCACCAGCGCAAGGCAGACCGCACGCGGGAAACCGCTTTCGCCCGGTCGGATACGCTTGCCGCCGCCGCCCTCGGCGCGGAAGACCGGGCCAAAAGCCTGGGCCATCAACAGCGGCAACGTCCGCGGCTAGCGCAGGGCCTGCGCCAGCACCAGGTCGGCGAGCCACCAGCCCAAAAGCTCCGCATCGGGGCGCATCGCGACGACGCGGCCGGCGATCGCCGCTGCGGCGAATGGCGCCGTCCGGCCGCCGCTGACCTTTTGGTCTATCGCCGCGCAGAGGTCGGCGAGAGCCTCATCATCCCAGGCGAGCCCGAGCAGTTCGGCCACTTAGGCGAGTGGCTGTAGCGCCAGCTGCCGCCAGGCGCCAAAGACCGCGCCGGCGGGACCGGGATCGGTACCAGGCGAGCGCAGATACCACGCATCGCGCAAGGCGGCTTCATCCTCGGCCCGGCCGGCGAGCCGCATGCTGGCGGCGGCGCATTTTAGCGTGAGCCTTGGCGCCATGCGCCGGACCACGCGGGGTGCATCCGAGCAAGTGTGTCGAGCGAAGCCAAGGCGGCGCCGGCCTGGAAGGCGGCGTCAGCCTCATTCTGCGCGTCGCCGGCAGCGAGCGCCCAGGCCGGGACGATCGGCGGCGCGGCGGGACTGGCGGTCGCGGAATCGAGGCGAATCATGATTTCGGAGGGTAAAATACCGGTGCGCTTTATGCCATGTTTTTCGCCGGAAAACGCACAGCCTGTCGTCGATATAAAACGAATGATAATGTTGTCTCGTCGCTCGTTTCGCCGCCGCACAAGAAAGGACGGCTGCACAAAACCAGCACGTATGACCTACCATCCAAATGTTGAAAAGCAGGGACAGCGACGGGGCATAGTCGTAGATGAGGGTTATATCGACGTCACACAGAATCTGGGAAATTCTGCGTCTTGATTAGGATTCACGCGGTGCAACCAATGGCCAAGTGGCAGCAATCTTCTCGACGAGATGGACGAGGGCTGGTCGAGACCGAGACTTCGAGCCCTCTACCGGTTCTGCCGCACATTTCTTCGCGTCAAGTGGTGCGAACCGTCCGCCGACCTCAGCTGCGTAAAATCGTTCCGCTGTCCGACACGACCATCTATGAGATGGAACAGCGTGGCGAATTTCCGCGACGATTCAATCTCACGCCCCGCTGCGTCGTCTGGGACCTGGCAGAAGTCGAGGCCTGGGTCGAGGAGCGACGGAACATGCCATCCGCCGGAAGGATCGAGCCTATTGCCGCCCCCAATGTAAGGCTGCGGAAATCGAGACCAGTCAAGTCGGATCAAGAGTAATCGCCGCTTCTACCGTCGGCTGAAGTGTGGGGATGTGCTTCTTGCCTGCCGCCCACGCGTCAATCATATCGGCCCATTCCTGCAGCATGTGGCGACGCTGCGGCTCATACTCAGCTCTGTTGTAGACCCCACGTGATGAGCGGCTGTCTTCGTGAGCGAGGCATTTTTCAATCCAGTCCCGATTGAATCCGATTTCGTTTAGCAGCGTTGAGCCAGTGCGACGTAGGTCGTGCACCGTGAAGGGCGCCAGCGGGAGGTCTTGCTTCTTTGCGCGGGCGACAATCGCCATGGTGACCCGGTTAAAGGTGGCGCGCGACATTGGCTCATCGGCATCGTAGCGGGAGGGCAGTACATATTGCGAATTCGCCGCACATGTCTTGAGCGCTATCATGATGTCCACGGACTGTCGCGACAGGTAGACGTTGTGGGCCTTCTTTCGCTTCATCCGCTCTTTTGGAATGCGCCACACGGCGTTCTCAAAATCGACCTCGTCCCACGTTGCATCCAGCAGCTCGCTCTTTCGCAACATCGTGAGCAATATCAGCTTTAGGCCTAGACGAATGGTCGGCAGTGTCGGCACATTTTCCAACTCTTTGAGCATGATCCGGATTTCCGCAGGGGACAAAGCTCGGTCTTTCGGCTGGAATGTCGCTATCGAAGAAGGCTCCACCTTATCCGCGGGATTGGAAATCTTCTCGCCGTTTAGAATGACATAGCCATAGATCTGCTTCACGATATCCCGGACATGGATCGCCGTTGCCGGCGCACCGCGGTTCTTCACCTTGGTGCAGAGTTCCCGCAAATCGTCAGGTGTGATTTCGGTTAAAAGCCGCTTCTGCCAGATCGGCAAAATGTCGCGATCGAAAATGACCTTGCGCATAGATCGTGTGCTGTCCGCCATCGCAGCGTTCTTGAACCAGTCCTTACCGGCATTGCCGAAGGTTCCAACGGTTAGCCGACGCCGCTTAGCGCGCTGCTTTTCCTGTGCCGGCGACTTCCCCTCGGCAACGAGCCTGCGAGCGTCGAGGCAACGGTCCCTCGCTTCTGACAGCGTGATGCCTCCCGCACCGTAACGGCCCAGGGTCACAGTCTCTCGTCGGCCGTTTATCCGATAGTCGTATCGGAATGCGATTAGCCCGGCTGGAGACACGGTCGCGTACATACCGTCACGATCGGCGACCTTGTAGACTTTATCTTTTGGTTTCAGTCGTTTGAGAGCGATGTCGGTCAGCATGACGGAGAGAAACCAAGGGCAACCTTCGTCCCAATTTTACCGTCAACGATTTTACCGTCAACCCCCAGAATAAATCTCTTCATTATCAATAAGATAGAGGAAATTTTCCGACCCAGCTGCTGGTCAGCGCCCTGACGGTATAGAGTATTCGTGTAGAAGGAGCGGAGAGCTATACCGTCCGGCTTACCGTCAAATGTTCTCGCTTGGAGGCGATCGATGCCGATAGCCACCAAGAGAAAAAATCTGCAATTTCAGCGATTTACGTTATCCCACCGATAGTTACCGAAAGGTAGAAAAGGATGCAGCTTCATTCCCACTCGATCGTGCCGGGCGGCTTCGAGGTCACGTCGTAGACGACGCGGTTGATGCCCTTGACCTCGTTGATGATGCGGGTGGCGGCCGCGCCCAGGAAGTTCATGTCGTAGTGGTAGAAGTCGGCCGTCATGCCGTCGACGGAGGTCACGGCGCGTAGCGCGCAGACGAATTCGTAGGTGCGGCCGTCGCCCATGACGCCCACCGTCTGCACCGGCAAAAGCACCGCGAAGGCCTGCCAGATGGCGTCGTACAGGCCGGCCTTGCGGATCTCGTCGAGATAGATGGCGTCGGCCTCGCGCAGGATCTCCAGCTTCTCGCGCGTGATGCCGCCCGGGCAGCGGATGGCAAGGCCGGGGCCCGGGAAGGGATGCCGGCCAATGAAGCTCTCCGGCAGGCCGAGCTCCTTGCCGAGCGCCCTCACCTCGTCCTTGAACAATTCGCGCAGCGGCTCGACCAGCTTCATGTTCATGCGCTCGGGCAGGCCGCCGACATTGTGGTGCGACTTGATCGTCACCGACGGGCCGCCGGAGAAGGAGACGCTCTCGATCACGTCGGGATAGAGCGTGCCTTGCGCCAGGAAATCGGCGCCGCCGAGCTTCTTCGCCTCGTCCTCGAACACTTCGATGAACAGGCGGCCGATCGTCTTGCGCTTTTTTTCGGGATCGGCCTCGCCTTCCAGCGCCGAGATGAAGCGGTCGGACGCATCGACCAGGATCAGCGGCAGATTGTAATGCTGGCGGAACATCTCCACCACGCCTGCCGCCTCGTCCTTGCGCATCAGGCCGTGGTCGACGAGGATGCAGGTCAACTGGTCGCCAATCGCTTCATGGATCAGCAGTGCGGCAACCGAGGAGTCGACGCCGCCCGAGAGCGCGCAGATGACCTTGCCCTTGCCGACCTGCTTGCGGATCGTTTCCACCGCATGCTCGCGATAGGCGCGCATTGTCCAGTCGCCCTCGATGCCGGCGATGTTGTGGACGAAGTTCCTGAGCAGCCTGGCGCCATCCGGCGTGTGCACCACCTCAGGGTGGAACATGATGCCGTACATCTTACGCTCGATATCGCCGAAGATGGCGAAGGGCGAGCTTTCCGACTTGCCGAGCACCTTGAAGTCAGCTGGCAATTCGATAACGCGGTCGCCATGGCTCATCCACACCTGGTGGCGCTGGCCGGGTGCCCACAGTCCTTCGAACAGCGGGCTCTCCTTCTCGATCTCGACGAAGGCGCGGCCGAACTCGCGATGGTTGGAGCTTTCGGCGACGCCGCCCATCTGCACGCAAAGCGCCATCTGGCCGTAGCAGATGCCGAGCACCGGCACGCCGGCGTCGAACACGATCTGCGGCGCGCGGGGGCTGCCAATGTCGGTGGTCGAGGCCGGACCGCCCGACAGGATCACCGCTTTCGGATTGATGCGCCTGAAGGCGGCTTCGGCCGATTGGAACGGCACGATCTCGGAAAAGACGCCGGCCTCGCGAATGCGGCGGGCGATGAGCTGTGTGAACTGGCTGCCGAAATCGACAATCAGAACGGTGTCGGGATGATTGGCTGTCGTCGTCATGGCGAGCCTTTAGAGAAAGAAACGAGTCGACGCAATGGGTCGCGCGGTCGCGCCGCTCACTTCGATCCTGGTGCGTCTCCCGATGCGTCGCCCTGCCCGACGTCAAGTGAGCGCAAGGCGTCCATCAGCGCCGCGAACCGCCGCTCGCCGATGCGATCGATATAGCCGCGCTCGATCTCAAGCTTGATGCGGTCGCCGTCGCGCAAGGCATCCAGACCCTTGCGCGTATAGCGCACAAGCTTGCCGCGCCCGTCCCGTGGGTCGGGCAATCGCTCCAGCACGCCTTCCGCCTCCAGCCCGTCGAGCAATTGCTGAACCGCCTGCTTTGAGATGGCCGCGCGCTCGATCAATGCCGACTGGCGCGTGCCGTTGCGGCGAATGTGGCCGAGTAGCCCGGCGCGCGCCTCGCTGAACCAGGCGTGGCCGGCGGCTCGCATGGCGGCGGCGAATTCCGTCTGCCATGCACGGCTCGCCTGCCATAGTCGCCAGCCGACATGATCGGGCAGCGCATCGGATTTTTCGTCAAGTTCCTTGACCATTCAGTCCAAGCTCCATATAGTCAAGATACTTGACGATATTCATGCCGTCGAGACCATTCCAAACGCAAACCCACGGACAGGGACAATGACGATACTGAACAGGGATACGCTGGCCATTATCATGGTCGGAACCACGCATGTCATCGACATGGGCGGCAAGAACGCCTTCGTCCACTATGAAACTGCCGATCGGGCGCACATGCTTCTGCCGGACGGCACGCGCTTCCACGGGGCCTGGACGCTGCTGGACGACGGCTACAGGGTCGAATGGAAGGACGGCCCGACCGGCGCATGGAAGCTCGATCATACACCGGGGGCGATCGACTATATCGACGCAACCGGCGCCGCCCGCGGACGCATTTCACGCATCGATTTCGGCGACCCGCAACGCCTGGCCGCTTGATCCAACGGCAGTCAGCCACCAAGCAGGCCGTCGCCGATCGCCTGTTCCAGCAAACCGATCGTGGCGGCAAGCTTCTCGTCGATGACGTGGAGATACTCCGTCCAGTCGTTGACATGCCTGAGATCGGCCGCGCCGTCCGAAATGCCGCGGAGCCCGATCAGCGGCACGCCGAACAGCTGGCAGGCGCGCAGGCAGGCAAAAGTCTCCATGTCGACCATGTCGGCATCGATGGCGTCATAAGCGGCACCGGAGACGATCGCGCCGCCTGTGGAGAGCGCGGCGGTCTTGATGCCTGGAATGACGAAGGGCAGCGGCACGGACACCGGCAGGTCGAGGAAAGGCGTCGCGCCCTTCTCGAAGCCGAGCGGCGAAGCGTCCATGTCGCGATAGCTCACCGACACGGCCTGATAGATCTCGGCCTGCTCCAGCCTGCGGCTGCCGGCCGAGCCCAGCGAAACGACCAGGTCCGGAAGCGCACCCTCGGCCTTCAACGCCGCGAGCTCGGCGCCCAGCCGCACACCGGCCTCGACCGGACCGACGCCGGTCATCAGCGGCGTGAACAGGCTTTTCAGATGCGGACCGTATTCAGCCTCGACCGCCATGACGAAGAGAACGGATTTTTGCCACAGGCGTGACACTTCGACAGTCATGAGCTTTACCCCTATTTGCTACGACGAAGAGAAAGGGCAACGTGCCCTCGCCGCCTGCCGGCCCTTCGCTATGGCTCCGGGCGTTCGTCGCTCGAAAAGCCCATTAGGGGGCTTTTCGTCCGCTGCGCGGACCGCTCCTCACCCCTCGATACCGTCGCGGCCGACCACCGTCATCATGGTGCCGGTCATTGTGGCGATCAGCTTGGCCTCGCCATCGGCGGCGAAGGCGTAGGCCTGTCCGTCGGCGACGATGATGGTACGGCCGGGTTTCGTCACGGAGCCGCGGAACAGGAACCGCTCGCCCCTGCCCGGCGCCAGAAGGTTCACCTTGAACTCGATGGTCAGCACGCTGGAATTCTGCGGCATCAGCGAAAACGCGGCATAGCCGCAGGCCGAATCCAACGCGGTCGAAATGACGCCGGCATGCAGGAAGCCGTGCTGCTGGGTGAGCGAGGCGGAATACGGCATCTCGATCTCGATGATGCCGGGCGTCACCAGCGTCAGCTCGGCGCCGATGGTGGCCATTGCCTCCTGCCGGGCAAAGGAGGTCCTGACGCGTTCCTCGAAGTCGGGAGCGGGTACGATCTTGGCTGCTGCCATGGCGTTTCGCCTCATATTTGCTGGCGAAGCTTATTGCAGAGCCGGGCGAGACAGGCAATCTTTTATGTTGCAGCGCAGCAAAGGACTGGCCGCCGTCAAGCAGCCCTGCGCAAGGCGTGGAAATAGAAACCGTCGGTGCCGCTCAACGCCGGCGACAGCGAGATACCGCCGGCGCCGGCAATGCGCGCGGCTCCTTCATGGCCGGGGAAGCGGCCGTCCCAGAGCTGGCGATGATCGACCGGTGCAAAGCCTTCATGGCGCTCGCGGAAGGCCGCGACCTGCTCGCCGTTTTCAGCGTCGAACACCGAACAGGTGATATAGACGAGCAAGCCGCCCGGCTTGACGAAGGCCTGGGCCGTGTCGAGGATCGCCTGCTGCTCTGCCTTGCGGGCATCGAGCTGCCTTTCCGTCAATCGCCATTTGGCGTCGGGCCGCCGCCGCCAGGTGCCGCTGCCGGTGCAGGGCGCGTCGATCAGCACGATGTCCATATGATTGGCGAGCGGCGCAAGCTCCGCGGGCTTGCTGACGACCTGGATGTTGCGGTTGTGCGAGCGGCGGATGCGCTCGAAGATCGGCGCCAGCCGCACCTTTTCCGCGTCATGAGCGAAGAGCTGGCCTTTGTTGTCCATCTCGGCCGACAGCGCCAGCGTCTTGCCGCCGGCGCCGGCGCAATAGTCGAGCACCTGCATGCCAGGCGCGGCGCCGGCAAGAGCCGCGGCAAGCTGCGAACCCTCGTCCTGCACTTCGAACCAGCCTTTCTGGAAAGCGGGCTCGGCCTGCACGTTCGGGTGCCTGCCGTCGCCGTCGATCGGCGGGATGCGGATGCCGTGCGGCGCGATCGCCGCAGGCGCGGCACCCGTGCCCTGCAGCTCGACCAGCACCTTGGCGCGATCGGCCTGGAGCGTGTTGACCCTGAGATCCAACGGCGGGCGCTGCGCCAAGGCCGCGCCTTCCTCGACCCAGGCCTCGCCATAGGCCTGCTCGAGCAGCGGCGCGCACCAGTCCGGGATATCGGCACGCACCACATCGGGCGCGTCGGCCAGCCTGCGGCTGGCGGCTGCCTTCAGCTCGGCGGCGCTGAGCAGCGGCGGCGCGAATTTGTCGCCGTCGACCGCATCGTTGAGCGACTGCGCCGTCTGGCCCCATTCCAAAAGAAGCGCGCCGAAGCCGATGGCGCGCGGCGTGTCCTCGCCGAACAGCCAGCCGGCCGAGCGTTTGCGGCGCAGCGCGTCATAGACGATGTTGCCGATCGCCGCGCGATCGCCGCCGCCGGCGAAGCGATGCGACAGGCCCCAGTCGCGCAGGGCGTCGGCCACCGGCCGGTGACGCCGGCCGATGTCTTCCAGAACCTCTATCGCTGCTGCCAGCCTTCCGCCCAATCGCATTCCGTTTTCCGCTTACACCACAAAATCGGCTCCAGCCCGCTCTTAAAGCGTTTCAGGCCTGGATTGAAAGAGTTCTGTTCGCGCTGGCTGCGAAACCCGTTTCCAAAACCAAGCGATACCCCCGAACGGTTTTTCAGAGCAAGGCGCCACCACCGTAAAAAGCAAGAACAATTCGCCAGAATATGAAAGGTCTCTAATGTCTTTGACTGGCGGGTACAAGCAAGCTTTTTGGCTTAACCTCTCAGCTTTCCAAGTGTTGCCCCCAGGAATACTCTTCCGGCAGTGATTCGCGGCGCGGGAGACGCGGTTTGGCGGATCCTATGAGGAGAGGGCAATGAAGACTTATCTGGCAGAAGTTCTCGGCACGTTTTTGTTGGTGTTCATCGGCACGGCCTCCGTGGTCACGGGCGGTTTCGGCGGCGCGCTGCCGCTCGGACAGGAAGGCATCGGCCTGGCGTTCGGCATCGGCCTGATCGCCGCGGCCTATGCGATCGGCCCGATCTCGGGCGCGCATCTCAATCCGGCGGTGACGCTCGGCGTGTTCCTGGCGGGGCGGATGCCGGCCAAGGATGTCGTCCCCTACTGGATCGCGCAGGTCATCGGCGCAATCATCGCCTCGCTGGCGCTGTGGATCATCGTATCGGGCCAGGCCGGCGGCCACACCGGCGGCTTCGGCGCCAATGGCTGGGACGCGACGAAATGGGGCATGAGCTCGGCCTTCCTGTGGGAGCTGATCGGCACCTTCACCTTCGTCACGGTGATCCTCGGCGTCACCAACGCCAAGCACACTACCGCCTTTGCCGGCTTGGTCATCGGCCTGACGCTGGCCGGGATCCACTTCGCCATGATCCCGGTGACCGGCACCTCGGTCAATCCGGCGCGCTCGATCGGCCCGGCGCTGTTTTCGGGTGGCGCTGCGCTCGGCCAGCTCTGGCTGTTCATCGTCGCGCCGCTGATCGGCGGAGCGATTGCCGGCGTTGTCGCCAAGGCCGGTATCTTCGAAAAAGACTGATCCGTCTTGAAGGAATGAACGAAAAAGGCGCGGGCTTGGCCCGCGCCTCAGATCGCTGACAAACCCCGTCGATTTTCGGCGGGGTTTTGTTTTGTGGATTGATTGCGCTCGGCAAATAGATGTCAGGGAGGCTGCCGCGGCGGATTGGCCTCATGCGAGGCTTGGTTTAGGCTTTGGCCATGAGGCTGATTGCGATCTTTTTCATGTTCTGGGCGGCGGCTGCGATCAGGCACTGGCAGGCGACGCGTGTGCGCCCTCGGAAGCGGGCATAACGATGGCCGAAGAGTTGCTTGGCATCGGCGAAGGATCGCTCCACCGTCTCCTTGCGACGCCGATAGATGGCCTTGCCCCATGCCGTGAGCCGGTTGGCGTCGACCCGCTCGCGCGCGTCTTGCCAGACGTGGCGCGTGATGGTGCGCTCGGCCTTGGCGTTTGAGGTGCATGAGGCCAGCATCGGACAATCGCGGCAGATGGACGGGTC
>NZ_JBWGIO010000034.1:0-37865 GCF_057784215.1 Mesorhizobium sp. CNPSo 4661
CTCACGAAACGTGATCCGCCAAAGTCTCGTTCGAACCAATTACCCCTGGCGGAGTAAGAGGCTCAGCAGGACTCTGCCGCCCACGTTTCTCTTTCTTCAATATTCAATTGTCAAAGAACAGACATCACTTCACGCAATGTCGTGGCCCGCATCGCTTTTCGGCTTCGGGCCCGTCCGAGTGTCGCTCACGCGGCTCTCTTGAATTTCGTAGAGGGCAGATTTAGAAGCAAACTTCTTCGTCGCCAGCGGCGCACCGCCCTCGTTCGTGGGGCGTATATAGTCGCCACCCGATCGACCTGTCAACAGCCAAGATCGCTCTTTTTTCGATTTCTCGTGGAGATATCCACGAAGGCAAAAATCGTGAGCTGGCTTGGTTCAATTTTGGCCGGCGGCCCGTTGCCAGGCCATCCCGGCGATAGCGGCCACAACCGCTCCGCCGAGCGGGATGCTTTCAACCGAAATCGTCTCTGCGGCGCTTAGCCGAATATCGACCGCCACGGCCGCCTGAACGTCGGTTTAGAGCCGCTCTTCGAGCAATTCAGGCGTAATGCTCCGGCCGGCGTAGAAGATGCCCAGGATCAGCACACGTTCGCCATCGACGGTGAAAACGATACTGACCGCGCGACGATAACCGACGATCCGCAGCCCCGGCATGATCTCCACCCGCTCGGTGCCGCGCTGTGGAAAACTCGACAAGCCCAGACAATGATCGCGGATGCCGACGACAAAATCCCAGGCAACCGCCGGCGACGCACGCCCGGCTATATCGTCATAGAGCTGTTCGAGCTCGGCTTCCGCGCTCGCGTGGAAGACAACCCGGTATTCCATCCCCTACTTGGCTTTCGCCTGCCGCGCGCGATGACGGGCCTCCATCCGGGAGAACACCGTTTCAGCGGGGATTCCCTTTGCCGGATCCTGCTGGAGCTCGGCCATGCGAGACGGGATTTCCTCGCGCAGCCACTTCTCTCGCTCCGCCTCAAAATCCTCGAGCATACGCAGGCCGGCGCGGACAACCTCGCTGGCATTGTTGTAGCGGCCCGACTCGAGCTGCTTCTTGATGAAGCGCTCGTAATGATCGTTCAAGGCATAATTGGGCATGGGGAACCTTCCCGGGATATATGGGACCGCGCGACAGATATAGCAATAGATAGCAAAAATTAGCAGTTTGGTTGATTCGATTCCAATTCACCCGATGCGATTCGGCGAAAGATCCAACCGTAGCCGAATCGGCAGCGATCAAAATGCCGGGTCGAGACGCCGGCGTCCGATCGAGGGTCGCCAGGCGGCCTATTCCACGATCCCTGCTCTCTCCAATCTTGGCGTGTGGCCCGAACAACCACGTCGCCCGCATCGACCCTGTATCGGCCTCTTTCATTGACCCGAGCCTGCGCTCCATTGATTTGGACAACATAGTCCCGGGGTGGAACCGGGTCGCCACGACCGAGATGCAGGGCATGCTCTCAAGCTGCAACGAGATCAGTTCGGGCTTGAGTGTGTTGGCGACACCGGCAAATCCGAAGTCCCTTGCAGACCCGTTCCACGCCTCTTGGAGTCAAACCGTTCTAAGGGCGGATGTACGGGCCTCGTCGACCTGGAGCAGGCCAGGCTCGTCGGCCTCGACCAGAACCACCTTGTAGACCGTCTCGGCGTCCTCGCGGCTCAGCCAGCCGCGATTTACGGTCGCGGCCACCCGCTTCGGATCGCGCTTCAGCGGATCGCCGTAACCGCCGCCGCCGCAGGCGGTGAATTCGATCCTGGCGCCGTCCTCGATCGTCTCCTCGCTGAAGGCCGGCAGCACGATCTTTTCGCCGGCGCGGAGCTTGATCGTCTCGCTCTCCTTACCGTCGCCCCCACCCAGCACGCCGCGCGGCGGGAAGCTGGTGCCGTCGGCCGCGTAGACAATCGTCATGTCGTGGTCGAGCGGATAAAAGACGCCGCCGGTCGCCGGCGCGCCCTCGAACTCGCCGAAGCCCTGCGATCCGGGCAGCACGCCACGGCGCTCGATGACGATCGGATACATCGACTCGTCGACCTCGACCGAGTCGAGTTGGATGAGGCCGGCATTGGCCGGACCGCAATAGGTCAGCCAGCCGTCGAAGCCGTGGCGGGCGCCGCCGCCGGCATAACCGACGAAGACCTGGTTGACATAGGACTTGCCGTGCTTGAACGGGTCCGCGCCGGAGATGACGCCGACGCCGGCCGGCAGGTGCGAGCCGCTCTCGGCCTGACCGTAAGGCGCGCCCATGCGCGAGAAGACGCAATTGCCGGCGATCATCAGCCGGTCGTTGACATTGGTGGTGGCGACCGAGGTGCCGACCGGATATTTCGGCTTGCCGACGACGCTTCCCTCGCGCAACAGCACCTTGATCTGCGACTTCGCGCCCTCATTGTGGGGAATGCTTTCGTCGAGATTGTTGAAAACGCCGATGCGGCAGGAGCCGGTCGCGGTGTTCTCAGACAGGTTAAGGCCGCCCGGCACATTGTCGATGTTGTCGCGCACGTCGACGACGATCTCGCCCTTCTCCGGATAGACATTGATCGTCACCTTGACCGGGATGCCTTCGTCGGCGACGCCCGGCACCGGGTCATGGCGAGTCTCGTAGCTGTAGCTGCCGGCCGGCAGCTTGGCGATCGCCGCCTTGGCGCAGCGCGCGCCGTAGTCAAACCAATCCTCGACGAAACCGAGAATGGTGTCGCGGCCGTAGCGCGCGAACAACTCGCTGATGCGGCGCTCGCCGGTGCGGCAGGCGCCGATCTGCGCGCGCACGTCGCCCAGCCACATGTCCGGCACGCGGTTGCGCATCGTGCCGATGCGCAGGATGTCCTTCTTCTCCTCGTAGTTCTGCGCGACGCGCACGCAAGGGAAATGCATGCCTTCCTCGAAGATGTTCTTGGCGAAGGGCAGATAGGTCGACGGCACTGGCGCGCCGGTGTCGGCGTGGTGCGACAGCGCCACGACCCAGAACAGCGGCTCGCCCTCGAAGAACACCGGCATCGCCATGATCAGGTCGGCATGGTGCGTGCCGCCGGTGTAGGGGCAGTTGTTGAGGAAGATGTCTCCCTGCGTGATGTCGTCGAACAGGTCGGTCAGCGGCCGGGTCGCCATGTCCATAGACATGACGTGGATCGGCAGGGCGTCCTCGACCGAGACCAACCGGTGATCGTAGGTCAGGATGGCGCAGGAGAAGTCGCGCGCGTTCTTGATCACCGCCGAGCGGCTGGCGCGCATGACGACCAGGGTCATCTCACGCACGATCGCCTCGAAGCGGCTTTTCAGCACTGACATCAGGAAGGGGTCGACACGGCGTTCAGTGACGACGTCGAGTTCGAGCCTGTTGATGGAGTCCATGGGTCGTTCTCTCACGTGATTGTGGAACTAGGCGATGTTGACGACGAGATTGCCGTAACGGTCGATCTGCCCTTGATGCTGGTCCTTGAGATAAGCCGTGAAGGTCTCGGCTTCGACAAGGCAGGGGCCGGCAAGCTGCGCGCCGGCACGTAGCTGCGCAAGTTCGTAGACGGGCACCGTTTCGACACGGCCGCTCTCCTGCTGGTAGATGCCGCGCCTGGCCTTCAGGTCGATGGCGCCGACCTGATCGGGCAGCGTGTTCTTCTGCCAGATGTCTTGGCCGGAGCGCTTGCCGATGGCGCGCAGCTTCCACGCCGTGAACTCGACGACGTCGTTGTCGGCGCGGATCGAATAGATGCGCTCATGCATCTTGTGGAAGGCCTCGACCAGACCCGGCAGATCGCTCTCGGACACCATCCCGTCCTTGGCCTCGAAAGGCACCTCAATCTCGAAGGACTGGTATTCGTAGCGACCGAGGAAGGAGAATTCGAACTGGCGGTTTTCCGCCGCGACGCCGGCTTCGGCGAGAAAATTGTTGCCGGCCTGTTTCAGGCGCTTCAGCGCATCGTTGACGCCGGCAACGTTGAAGTCGGCATCGGAGGTGAGCAGCACCGCGCTCTCTTCCGAGCGGATATCGGAGATCAGGCCGCCGAAAGCGCTGAGGCCGGCCATGAAGCGCGGCACCATGTAGCGCTTCAAGCCGAGGATGTCGGCCATCTCGGCGATGTGGATAGCGGTGGCGCCGCCGCCGCAGACGAAGAAGGAGTCGCGCGGATTGATGCCTTCGCGCACGGTGATCTCCTCGATCGCCGCCACCATGTTGTGGTTGCTGGTGGTGTAGATCGCGTAGGCCGCTTCCTCGCGCGTCACACCGAGCCGCGCGGCAATCTTGTCGACCGCGGCCTCCGCCAACTCGCGCTTCAGCTGCATCTTGCCGCCGAGGAAGTAATCCGGATCGACGATGCCGAGCACGACATTGGCGTCCGTCACGGTCGGCTCGGTGCCGCCCTGGCCGTAGCAGGCCGGGCCCGGCCGCGCGCCGGCGCTGCGCGGACCGACCTGCAGCAACCCGCCTTCGTCGACGAAGGCGATGGAGCCGCCGCCGGCGCCGACCGAGCGCACGTCGACCTTGGGGATGCCGAGCGAATCGTCATGGATCATACTGTCCGGCGTGACGATGATCTGGTGGTCGCGCAGCGCCGACACGTCGAAGGTGGTGCCGCCCATGTCGCCGACGATGATGTCGGGCTCGTCGGAGAGCGCCAGCGCCGCCATCGGCGCCAGCGTCGGGCCGGACATGACGCTGTAGATCGGCTTCCGGATCATGTCAGCCAAAGGCATCATGCCGCCGACGCAATTGGCCAGCAGCAGTTCGCCTTCGAAACCTTCCTCGTCGAGCGCCGTCTTCAGCTTCTCGATATAGGTGCGCACGATCGGATTGATCGAGGCATCGATCGCGGCCGCGATGATGCGTTTGTATTCACGCGGCATCGGGTTGATCTCGTGGCTGAGCGTCACCGGGATGCCGGGCAGCTCCTTCTCCAGGATCTCGCGCACGGCAAGCTCATGCGCCGGATTGACTACCGACCATAAGAGGCCGACGGCGATCGCCTCGACGTCCAGGCCGCGGAACTCGGCGGCGGCCTTGCGCACGTCATCCAGCGAAAGCGGCGCAAGCTCGCGGCCGCGCGCGTCGATACGGCCGGCGACGGTCTTGGTGAGATGCCGCGGCACATAGGGATCGGGATAGTTCAGCCGCCACTGGAAGGCGCCTTTGCGCGGACCTTCGCGCAGCACCAGTATGTCCTGGTGACCGGCGGTCAGGATGAGGCCGACCTTGACCGTCTTGCGCTCGACCAACGCGTTGGTGGACACGGTCGAACCGTGCACGATGAGGTCGATCTCTCTCATGAAGTCGGCGCCGCTCAGGCCATAGCCCTCGGCCGCAACATGCAGCACGTTGATGAAGCCTTTTTCGAATTCGCCCGGCGTCGTCGGCGACTTGAAGATGGCGATCTCGCCCTTGCTGTTCGAGACAAGGCAGTCGGTGAAGGTGCCACCGATATCGATGCAAACTTGATAGGCCATACGAGCTTCCCGAAGGGTTGGAGTATCAGCGCCTGGCTTCGTCGCGATTGACGATCAGGCTGACGATGATGATGACGCCCAGGCAGATCTGCTGCAGATAGCCGTCGATCTGGACGAGGTTCATGCCGTTGGAGAGCACGGTGACGAACAGCGCGCCGAGCACGGCGGCGCCCACGCCGCCCTCCCCGCCCGACAGCCGAACGCCGCCGACGACAGCCGCCGCGATTGCTTCCAGCGTGAGATTGCCGCCGAGATTGGGCTCGCCCGAGCCGGTGCGCGCGGTGAGCAAAAGGGCGCCGAGCGCTGCCAGCAGCGCGCAAAGCACGTAGGCCAGCACCAGCACCGGCACGGTGCGGATGCCTGCCGCCACCGCCGCCCTGGGATTGGCGCCGATGATGTAGAGGCTTCGACCGAAGCGCGTCGCCTTGAGCGTCAGGAACAGAAGCACGAACGCCAGCGCGGCGATCCAGATCGGCATCGGAATCGAGAGCGGCGATCCCTGCGCGAACTCGGCGGTGAGGCCCTTCGGCAAGCCGGTGACTGGGAAGCCACCGCTGATCGTCGAGGCGAAGGCCAGCACCATATTGGCCATTCCGAGCGTCGTCACCAGCGGGTTGATGCCGATGCCGGCTACCAGCACGCCGTTGGCGAGGCCGATCGCGCCGGCGATTAGCACCGCGGCGCCGACGCCATAGAGGATCGAGGCATCGCCGCCGCCCATCGCCACCATCGCCATCGAGGCGGCGACGCTGACCAGCGAGACGGTGTAGCCGAGAGAAAGGTCGAAGCCGCGGGTCAGAAGCACCATGGTCTGCGCCATGGCGAAGATCGCGAGATAGCTCGCCTGCAGCGCGATGTTGCGGAAATTGCCGAGGGACAGAACACGCGGCTCGACCAGGCCGAACAGGATGAGGACAACGACAATGGCGATCGGCAAACGCGCGGCGCGCAATAACTCTTTCAGCGAAAGGCCGGAGCTCTGAGCCATCGGTTGTGTCTTGGCCTCCATGCTCATGACTGCCGCTTCCTCAGCAGAAGCCGTTCGATGGCTAAGGCTATGATCAAAACCGCGCCGAGCACCAGCGTCTGGTACTTGCTGTCGACCTGCACCAGGTTCATCGCGTTGGCGATGACCGACAGGAACAGCGCCGCAAGCGCCACCAGTTCCGCGCGGCCGACGCCGCCGCGCAGCGAGACGCCGCCGATGACGGCAGCGGCAATGGTTTCGAGCGCCAGGGTTCCGCCGATCGTCGACTGGCCGGAGCCGAGCCGCGACGTCATCAGGAAGCCGGTGAGCGCGGCGAGCAGGCCGGCAAGCATATAGGCCACCATCAGCGTGCGGCCGGTGGAGACACCCGACAGGCGCGCCGAGCGCTGATCGCTGCCGACCGCATAGATGTGGCGGCCGAGCGCCGTGAAGCGCTGCATGACGATGCAGGCGGCAAGCACCGCCAATCCCACCCAGAGCACGATCGGCAGGCTGAGGAACTGGCCGCGTCCGACATTGGCAATGAAGGAGTCGGCCACGCCATAGATCGGGATGCCTTGCGTGAAATAGAGCGCGATGCCCATCAGCACCGACATCATCGCCAGCGTCACCATGAAGGGCGAGAGCGAGAAGGTCGCCACAAGCCCGGCATTGACCAGCCCGACAAGCGCGCCGGCGCCGAGCGCGATGACCAGCGAGGCAAGGATGACGACCAGCTCCATGCCCGGGAAATAGCCGCTGCCGACAAGCATCACGGCAGCCGTCACCACCGAGGTCGCCGCCACCACGGCGCCGACGGAGAGGTCGAAGCCGCCGGCCGTCATCACCAGCATCTGCGCCAGCGACGGGATGAGCAGCAGCGCGAAATTGCGCATGACATTGAGCAGGTTGAGCCGGTTGAGGAAGCGTGGCTCGATCAGCGCGGTCGCGACCACCGCCACGACCAGGAACGTGATGACGATGCCGCCTTGCATGAGGAAGCGGTCGAGCCGGCTCGCGCGATGCGATGGCGCGTTGGCAACGGTCATGGTCGCCGTTTCCGAGCTCATGCGCGACCTCCGAAATAATGCGACAGGACCTGGGCTTCGCTGAGCTCATCCTGTGCAAGCTCGGCGACCACCTTGCCTTCATGCATGACATAGACCCGCGAGGCGAGATTGATCAGCTCCGGCAATTCGGATGTCGAGACCACGACCGAGGCGCCGGCCTCGACCAGCGACTTGATGAGATTGTAGACATCGGCCTTGGCGCCGACATCGATGCCGACGGTCGGTTCGTCGAACAGGTAGACGTCGAACGGCTTCATCAGCCCGCGCGCCAGCATCAGCTTCTGCTGGTTGCCGCCGGAGAAGGCGGACGCCTTGCGCTCAGGCGCCATGGGCCTCAGCGCCAGATTGGCGAGCGGCGTCTTGATCGTCTCGTTCTCGCGCCAGAATTTCAGCACCGGCCCGGACGACAGTTCCGGCAGGTCGAGCGAGCTCATGGTTGCGTTCTCGCGCGCCGAGCGTGCCAGCGCCAGGCCCTCCGAGCCGCGATCTGCCGGGAAATAGCAGACATTGGCGGCAAGCATCGACGTCGGCGTCGGCCGCTCGACCGCCTTGTCGCCCAGCATGATCGCGCCGGCCTCGACGGTCTCGAGGCCGAAGACGGCGCGGCAGAGTTCGCTGCGCCCGCAGCCGACGAGACCGGCCAAGCCGACCACCTCGCCCGCGCGGGCGATAAAGGAAGCGCCGATGACGGAGTGCTTTTCCGTCGTGAGATCCCGCACTTCGAGCCTGACTGCGCCGGGCTTGTGCTCGATCTTCGGAAAAAGCTGGTCGACGGGACGGCCGACCATCATCTCGATCAGCCCCTCGTCCGAAATCTCGGCGGTGACGACCGTGCCGATCTTCTTGCCGCCGCGCAGCACGGTGACGCGGTCGGAGAGATTGCGGATCTCGCTCATACGATGCGAGACATAGATGATGCCGACGCCGCGCGCCTTGAGCAGCACCACGGCGTTGAACAGTTTCTCCGCCTCGCCGTCGGTGAGCGACGCGGTCGGCTCGTCGAGGATGAGCACCTTCGGCCGCATGCGCAGCGCCTTAGCGATCTCGACCATCTGCTTTTGCGCGCGCGATAGGAATGCGACCTTCTCGTCGAGCGGCAAATGGAAGCCGAGGCTATCCAGCAACTCGGCCGCTGCCTGGCGCATCTGCTTGCGTTTCAGGAACAGCCCGGATGACTGTTCCCGGCCGAGGAAGATGTTTTCGACCACGGTTAGGTCCGGAACCAGGCTGAATTCCTGGAAGACCGCGGCAATGCCGATCTCTTGCGCCACCTGCGGCGTCAGGCTGGTGATGGTACGGCCATTGATGCGATAGACGCCTTCGGCCCAGGGAAACGTGCCGGCAATGAGATTGATGAGCGTCGACTTGCCGGCGCCATTCTCGCCAAGCAATGCATGGACCTCGCCCTCGTTGAGGGAGAAGTCGACATTGTCGAGCGCGGCTACGCCTCGGAATCTCTTGGTGAACCCTGTAACTTGCAGCATCTCGTCCAAAGGCCCCAAAGCCGGCAAGAGCAATTCGAGTAAACTGCGCGGCGGTTTTGCCCGGAATTGCATCAAGTCGCCTGACCGCCTTCTGCAAGGCGGTCAGGCCGGGAGGATCGCGATCCAATCGCGAGGCTGAAGGCCGCGCCGGCGGCCACGTTACTAGTCGACCGAGAACACGGGGCGCCAGTTGTCCGGCGCGAAGATCTGGGTCGTGTCGATCTTGTCGACATTGTCCTTGGTAACGATGCCGGGGGCAACCAGCAGGACCTTTTCGTGATCCTTCTTTTCCAGGGCGCGGACCGCGAGGTCGACGCCGATGCGCCCCATGATGACGGGATATTCGGTGGCGAAGCCCAGCACCGAGCCGTCCTTGACGGCCTTCAGCATGGTCTGGTTCTCATAGGAGGACATGATCGTCACGTTGCTCAGGCCGGCGTCGGCGACGGCACCGATCGCGGCTTCCGCCGTCGGCGCGCCGCCCCAGATGACGTTGACGTCCGGATGGGTCTGCAGCGCATCCTCGACCAGCTTGAGCTGCGCCGGCACGCTGGCCTCGCCGAACATTTCGCCGACCAGCTTGATGTTGCCGCTCTTGGTGCTGTCACGGAAGCCGTTCATGTAGGTCTCGGCCCAGCCGCTGCCCTGCGGACCCGGGAATGCAACCGCGGTGCCCTGCTTGTCGCCGAGAAATTTCTTCACAGACTCGCCGGTCTGAAAACCCTTCTGGTAGAAATCGGGCGTGATGCGGGCGGTGATCGGCGTCTCCAGGATCGGATTGGCGACGGCGATGTTGACGATGCCCTTGCCCATGCCTTCGTTGATCTTGGCGGCCATGCCGGCTTCCGAGATCGCCGAGATCAGGATGGCGTCGGCGCCCGCGGCGACGCAGTCGTCATATTGCGAGATCTGCTTCGGCAGCGCGGTGTATCCACCCGCCTGCAGCACCGTCACCTTGACGCCCAGGCGCTTGGCCTCCTCGACGATGCCGTAGTCCACCGACACCCAATAGCTGTCCTGCAGATGTGGGAAGAGCACGCAGAGCTTCCAGGGCTTCTCCGCCTTGTCGAGCGGCTTGTATTCGATCTCTCCGACCTTCTTGAGGTCGCCATCCTTCGCCGAGGCGATCTTGAACGGCCACCAGTCGGCGGCATGCGCCATTCCGGCCGACAGCACCGTCGCCGACAGCGCCAAAGCCAGCGTCTTCTTCAATCCACTCATATCAGTCTCCCATTTGAACAGCTGCCCTTGGAGGGCCTGGAGTTTCTACTCGATCGACCGGTTAATCCCGGTCAGTTTTGTATCCAATCTGCCACTTCTTCGTCGGCATTTCAAACTTCAAAATGCGGAATTTCGTACAAATGTATCCATTCAGCTCTTTTGGATCGCGCAACTCACAACTTACATCTTATATCTTATGTGTCAATGCGCGCGATAGGCCGCGCGCCCGACAGGGCGTTTCGACTGCTCTAGGCTGGCTCAGCCCTGCGCCCGAACCTGCGGCAACGCGGCGTCGAGCGAACGCTCGAACGCATCGACCAAAGCGTCGACCTGCGCCTCGGTGATGATCAACGGCGGACAGAAGGCGATGGCGTCGCCCATATTGCGCGAGATGACGCCGTTCTGCTGCAGGAAGCCGTTGACCAGCGCGCCGAGCGCCGCCGGCTTGCCCCAGGGCGCCTGGCTTGCCTTGTCGGCGACGAGCTCAACGGCCGCGATGAGGCCGACGCCGCGCACCTCGCCGACCAGCGGATGCGAGGCGAGCTTGCGCAGCCTTGCCTGCAGATGCGCGCCGACCTTGCGCGCGTTGCCGACGAGGTCGCGCTCCTCGATCAGCTTGATGTTCTCCAGCGCGACGGCCGCGGCGACCGGATGACCGCCACCGGTGAAGCCGTGGCCGAAGGTGCCGATGCGGTCGCTCTCGTCGGCGATCGGCTCGAACACCTTGTCATTGATGACGAGCGCCGAGATCGGCAGGTAGGAGGACGAAATCTGCTTCGACAGCACCAAGATGTCGGGCTTGATGCCGAAGGTCTGCGAGCCGAACATCTCGCCGGTGCGGCCGAAACCGCAGATCACCTCGTCGGCCACCAGCAGGATGTCGTATTTCGACAGCACCGCCTGGATCTTTTCCCAATAGCCGGCAGGCGGAACGACGACGCCACCGGCGCCCATGATCGGCTCGCCGATAAAGGCGGCGATCGTTTCAGGCCCCTCGGCAAGGATGAGCTTTTCCAGATCGTCGGCGAGCCGCGCGGAGAACTGTTCCTCGCTTTCGCCGGGTTCAGCGTCGCGCCAGTGATGCGGCGTCGACGTGTGCAGGATATTGGCGATCGGCAGGTCGAAGGAGAGATGGTTGTTGGGCAGGCCGGTCAGGCTCGCCGAGGCGATGGTGACGCCATGATAGCCGCGCTTGCGGCTGATGATCTTCTTGCGCGCCGGCTGGCCGAGCGCGTTCGACCGATACCAGATCATCTTGATCGCGGTGTCGTTGGCCTCGGAACCGGAATTGGTGAAATAGGCCTTGCTCATCGGCACCGGCGCCATCTGAACCAGTTGCTCAGCCAGGTCGATCAACGGCGCATGCGCCTTCGAGCCGAAGTCGTGATAGAAGGGCAGCTTCGACATCTGCCTCGTCGCAGCATCCACCAGTCGCTTTTCCGAGAAGCCGACGGCGACGCTCCACAACCCCGCCATCGCCTCGATGTAGCGATTGCCGGCAATGTCCTCGACATAGATGCCATCGCCCTTTTCGATCACCAGCGGCCCCGTCTCCTGGTGCTTGCGGGCGTTGGTGTAGCCGTGCAGGTGGTAGCGGATGTCGCGGGCTTCTGGGGAATTCGGTCTGGCGTCCATGACGGCTCCTGTCTGCAGGCATCCAAGCGGGAATTGCCCTGCCTCCCCTCGTCCAAGGGGTCGCAGTTCCCTCTTGCATTATGCTGTTTGATGCATCATGTTTCTTATAAGATATACTGTCAAGCTCTTTTGGGCCGGCGGCCAAAAACGGGACGGGAACGGCATGGCGAGCTTCAGCTTCGAAGCGCTCGAGCGCGAAAACCTCGGCGAGACCGTCTATGCGCGCGTCGCCGAGGCGCTGATCAAGGGGCGTTTCGCGCCGGATGCCAGGCTGACCATCCGCGACCTCGCCCAGTCGCTCGGAACCAGCGTCACGCCGGTGCGCGACGCGATCCTTCGCCTGATCCAGGACGAGGCGCTGGTGCAGAAATCGGCGCGCGAGGTGCGCGTTCCCATCATCACGCTGGAACGCTATCGCGAGATCCGCCAGATCAGGCTGAAGCTTGAAGGTCTCGCCGCGCGCGAGGCCGCGCTCAAGGCGACGGCCAGGGATATCGAGCGGCTGCGCGATCTGATCGCCCGCAACGAGCGCGCGATCGCCGACAGGAACTGGACCGAAGGGCTGGAGCTCAACCAGACATTCCACTTCGCGCTTGCCGACATAGGCGACATGGTGGTGCTGCGCGGCATCCTTAACCGGCTCTGGCTGCAGATGGGTCCGCTGATCGCGGAATCCTATCATGAAGGCGGTCGCGCCATGATCGACAATCACCACGCGGTGCTCGCCGCGGTCGAAAAGAAGGATGCCGATGCCGCCGAACGTGCGATCATCGCCGATATCACCGAGGGTGGAAACGTGATTCTCGAACGGCTGCTCGGCAGGCGCGCTGCCGACACGGCCAAGGCAGGCTGAGAATGGAACAGATCGACTGCATCGTCGCCGGCGCCGGCGTCGTCGGTCTTGCGATTGCGCGCAAGATGGCCGCGCGCGGCCTGGACACGCTGATCCTCGAGGCGGCGGATGCTATCGGCACCGAGACGAGCTCGCGCAATTCGGAAGTGATCCATGCCGGCATCTACTATCCGCAAGGATCACTGAAGGCCCGGCTCTGCGTCGCCGGCCGCGACATGCTCTACCGCTACTGCGCGGAACGCGCGATCCCGCATCGCCGCTCGGGCAAGCTGATCGTCGCGACCGACGGGGCCCAGGAACCCGTGCTTGCCGCGATCCGAGCCGGCGCCGCGGCCTGCGGCGTCGACGATCTGCGCTTCGTTTCCGCCGCTGAAGCGCAGACCCTGGAGCCGGCGCTTCATTGCACCAAGGCGCTGCTCTCGCCCTCCACCGGCATCATCGACAGCCACGCCCTCATGCTCGCCCTGCACGGCGACGCCGAGGAAAACGGCGCCATGCTGTCGCTCAACACGCGCATCGTTTCGGGCCGCATCGATGCCGGCCGCATCGTGCTCCAGACAATGGACACGGCAAGCGGTGAAGGTTTCGAGATTGCTACGTCGCGCCTCATCAACGCGGCCGGCCTTGGCGCCGTGGCGCTGGCGGGCTCGCTCGAAGGCTTCGGTCGGCAGGTCTTGCCGACGCTTCGCTACGCCAAGGGCAATTACTTCTCGGTGGCGGGCCGAGCGCCCTTCTCGCGGCTGATCTACCCCGTGCCCGAACCGGGCGGGCTTGGCGTTCACCTGACGCTTGATCTCGGCGGCACGGCCCGGTTCGGGCCGGACGTCGAATGGACCGACACGCTCGACTACCGCGTCGATCCGGCACGCGGCAAACGCTTCTACGATGCGATCCGCAAATACTGGCCGGATCTGGCCAACGACAGCCTGCAGCCGGCCTATAGCGGCATTCGGCCGAAACTCTCCGGTCCGGGCGAAGAAAACAGCGACTTCGTCATCCAGGATGCGACGACCCATGGAAGCGCCGGCCTGGTCAATCTGTTCGGTATCGAAAGTCCCGGCCTGACCTCCAGCCTGGCCATTGCCGAACATGTGACGCGCATCCTCGCGCCCGAGGCGGACTGACAAGGCTGACGCGCGGTATCGAGGGCCGATCGCATCGCGCGCCTCGGCCAGAGACTGGCATATCCACTTAATGTATCCAATGATAATGAATATAGGCAATTTTCGCCTTTTAAAAGGCACGATACGTCTCTATCGTATCCAATAAGCTTCTCAAACCGGCCACCAGCGCGCCAGGAAGTACGATGCCCGACTACGCGACATTGGCCCCGTCAGCCCCCTGGCGCGAGCTCCACACGACACGCGCCGACTGGGATGACGCCGATCCGGCCGTGCTGAAATCGATGCTGGTTTCGGCCCATCTCATCCGTGCCTTCGAGGAGAAAGTCCTGGAACTTGCCGGCCAGGGACTGGTGCATGGTCCCGCCCATTCCGCGGTCGGCCAGGAAGGCGGCGCCGTCGGCTCCGCCGCGTTGATGCGCGCAACCGATCAGATCAATGGATCCCATCGCGCGCATCATCAGTTCCTCGCCAAGTCGATCCGCTATGTCGCGCCCACGGGATTGGCGCCCGCCGACGATTTCTCGCCGGCCATTCGCGGCCTGGCGCAAAGATCGCTGGCCGAGATCCTCGGTCTCGCGCAGGGTTTCTGTCGCGGTCGCGGCGGCTCGATGCACTTGCGCTGGGCCGAGGCCGGCAATCTCGGCACTAACGCGATCGTCGGTGGCGGCGTGCCGCTGGCCGCGGGCGCGGCCTGGGCGCACAAGCGTGCCGGCAAGGGCGACGTGGCTTTTGCCTATTTCGGCGACGGCGCCGTCAACATCGGCTCGGTGCTGGAGACGATGAACATCGCCGCCGCCTGGAAGCTGCCGCTCTGCTTCTTCATCGAGAACAACCGCTACGCCGTCTCGACCCATGTCGAGGAAGCGACCGCCGAGCCGCGCCTGTCGGCACGCGGATTGGCCTTCGCCATTCCCGCCTGGAAAGTCGACGGCATGGATCCCCTCGCCGTCTATCTTGCGACGAAGGAAGCCATGGAGTTGATGCGCAATGGCAGCGGGCCAGCCATCATCGAGGCCGATGTCTACCGCTACTTCCATCAGAACGGCCCCCTGCCCGGCAGCGCCTTCGGCTATCGCGACAAGGCCGAGGAGGCGGCATGGCGCGCGCGCGACCCGCTCGACCGGCTGGCGAGCGAAATGGAACAGCGTCAGATCATCGGCAGCTCAGGCGTTGCCGCTCTGCGCGAACGCGCGCTTGCGCTGATGGCCGAGGTCGCCGCCGAACTCGTCGAGCAGGTGGAAGGCAAGAACCGCATCAAGCCGGCGCTCTGGCCGGACGAAGGTTTTCGCGACCACGGCATACGCAGCGATCTCTCCGAGCTATCCGGCCAGCGCACGGAGGAACTTGAAACCTTCGGCGGCGCGATCGCCGGCGACGCCAAATTTATCGATGTGGTGGCCAACGTCATGCAGCGCCGCATGACGACGGACGACCGCATCGTCATCATGGGCGAGGATGTGCACCGGCTGAAGGGCGGCACCAACGGCGCGACGCGCGGCCTTGCCGCCGCCTTCCCCGACCGGGTGCTCGGCACGCCGATCAGCGAGGCCGCCTTCACCGGGCTCGGCGGCGGCATTGCCATGGACGGCCGCTATATTCCGGTCGTCGAGTTCATGTATCCGGACTTCATGTGGGTGGCGGCCGACCAGGTCTTCAACCAGATCGGCAAGGCGCGCCACATGTTCGGCGGCGATATCGACGTGCCGCTGGTGCTGCGCACCAAGGTTGCCATGGGCACCGGTTACGGTTCGCAGCACTCCATGGACCCGGCCGGCATCTTCGCCACCTCGCCCGGCTGGCGCATCGTCGCCCCCTCGTCCCCCTTCGACTATGTCGGGCTGATGAACAGCGCGCTGCGATGCAAGGATCCGGTGCTCGTCATCGAGCATGTCGATCTCTACAATTCCACCGGCCCGGCGCCGATCGACGACCTCGACTACTTCATCCCGCTCGGCAAGGCCAAGGTCGTGCGCCAGGGCACGGCGATGACCCTCCTGACCTACCTCGCCATGGTGCGCCCGGTGCTCGAGGCGGTCGAACGTCTCGGCGTCGACGCCGAGGTCATCGACCTGCGCTCGCTCGATCGCGCCGGGCTCGACTGGCAGACGATCGAAGCCTCGATCCGCAAGACCGGCAATGTGCTGGTGGTCGAGCAAGGCGCGCGCGGCACGTCCTATGGCGGCCTGCTCGCCGCCGAGATCCAGAACCGCTGCTTCGACTGGCTCGACCAGCCGGTCCAGCGCGTGCATGGCGGCGAGGCTTCGCCAAGCATTTCCAAGGTACTGGAGGCCGCCGCTTGCGCACGCCCCGCTGATATCGAGCGCGGCTTGCGCCAGGTCATGGCCGATCAGGGGCGGCCGCTGGGCTGAAAGTCAGGCCTTCGGATCGTCGCGCGGCGTCATGAAGCCGGCGGTCTCGCCGCCGTCGACGCTGAGCACCGCGCCGTTGACGAAGCCCGCGGCGGGAGAGAGCAGCCAGCCGACCGCCTCCGCGACATCTTCCGGTGTGCCGAGGCGCGCCGCAGGGATGCGCTTTTCCAGCCGCTCGCGGCGGCCGGGAATGGCAAGCGTCTTCGCCATCATCTGCGTGGCGATCTGACCCGGGCAGACGGCGTTGAAACGCACCTCCGAGCCATATTCGAGCGCCAGCGCTTGCGTCAGGCCGATCAGCGCCGCCTTGGAGGCGGTGTAGATCGCAAGCCCCTCCTCGCCGACAAGGCCGGCCACCGACGAGATCGTCACCACGGCGCCGCGCGCGGCCCGCAGACCCGAAAGCGCATGACGCGTGAACAGATAGGCCGAGGTGGTGTTGGCCGTCATCGTCCTGTTCCAATCGTCGAGCGTCGTCTGGTCGAAGGCGGCGCGCCCGCCGGCGCCGGCATTGTTGACCAGGCCGGCGATACGCCCCTTGCCAAGCTCCAGCGCGATCTCGGCCGCGCGCTTGCAGTCGGCCTCGCTGGTCGCGTCGCCGGCGGCGAAGATGGCGCCGGGGACCGCGGCGATCACATCATCGGCGGCGGCCCGATCGCGCCCGGTGAAGACGACCCGCGCGCCATCCGCCGCCAGCCGTTCGACGCAGGCGGCGCCGATGCCGCGCGTGCCGCCAGTCACCAGGAAAACGCGTTGTGTTTGCGCGCTCATGCGGCCGTCTCATAATTGACCGGCGTGCAGAGCGGACCTTCCCTGTGCGCGGCCCAGTAGAGATCGTGGATGCGATTGGTGATCGGGCCGGGCTTGCCGTTGCCGTAGATGCGGCCATCGAGCACCGTCACCGGCATGATGCCGCCGGCAGAGCTCGAGATGAAGATCTCGTCGGCCTCGCCCAATTCCTCGATCGGCAGCGGCCGCACCTCGCAGGTCACGCCTGCTTCGCCGGCCAGCTCGATCACCGTGCGGCGCGTCATGCCCTCGAAGACGCCGCGCTCCGGCGTGGTGATGACGTTGTGCTTCACCGAAAAGATATTGAAGCCCGCGCCTTCGGTGACATTGCCCTTGCCGTCGTTGAGCACGGCGACGATGGCGTCGTTGTCGTAGGCCTCGAAGATGCCCATGGTGAGATCGAGCCAGTGGAAATTCTTGATGCGCGGATCGAGCGATTCTGGCGGGATGCGCTGCACCGAGCTCACCACCATCTTCAGCCCGTCGCGGCGTTGCTCGTCATTGGCGATCCAGACGAAAGGCTGCGCGAAAGCGTAGAGCCGGTTCTGGCAGAGCCTGGGATCGCGGGTGCCGGCCGGCGGCACGCCGCGCGTGCAGGTCATCTGTACATAGGCATCGCGCAGCCCGCTCCGGCGCACGCATTCGACCAGGATGTCGGCTATCTCGGCCTTCGACAGCGGCAGGCTCATACGCAGGCCGCGCATCGAGGCCAGGAAGCGCTCGATATGGTCGTCGAGCCTGAAGAAGCGGCCCTTCCAGACATGGGTGACGTCATAGGTCGCATCGGACCGCACGAAGCCTCGGTCGGTAATCGGAATGGCAGCCTCCGCGAGCGGCATATAGCTGCCATTGACATAGGCTATGCCCAACGCCGGATCGTAAGCGGTCGTGTCTGTCATGAAATCCTCCACAGATGCCAAATCTATTATTGGATACAATCCGGCGAATTTATTCAGCCAGATCCGCTAATTTTCTTGCCAATTGCCACATGTTGGATACGGTCATGGCGGATTTTAGATGCCGGACAAGCAATGCTTCATGAAACCAGCCATGCCCGCAACGGCCTTCCGGGCCTGCGCGGCACTGATCATATCGGCTTCACCGTTCCCGATCTGGACGAAGCCGTCCGTTTCTTCGTCGAGGTCATCGGCTGCGAGCCCTTCTATGAGCTCGGACCTTTCCGGTCCGACGGAGACTGGATGGAAACCCATCTCAACGTCCATCCGAGAACCGTGATGAAGCGGCTCAAATTCCTGCGCTGCCGGCACGGCTCCAATTTCGAGATCTTCGAATATTCCGCTCCCGACCAGGACGGCGTCCAACCCAGGAACAGCGATGTCGGCGGGCATCATCTCGCCTTCTATGTCGACGATATCGGCGAGGCCGTCGCCTATCTCAAGGCGCGGGGCGTGCGCGTGCTGGGCGAGCCGACGGTGCGCACCGAGGGGCTGAGCGCCGGTCAGAGCTGGGTCTATTTCCTGAGTCCTTGGGGGATGCAGCTTGAGCTGGTCTCGTTCCCGGCCGGTAAGGCCTATGAGCGGGAGACAAAGCGCCGCCTCTGGCATCCGGCCAACCCTCATTTGTGAGCGGCTGGTTCGTGCCGATTCCCACCCGCTCGCCGATGCACTAACATCCTGGGGATCAACACCATGCGGGGAACTGAGATCATGACCGGCAGACGCGCAAGCGGCGGAACCGAGGGCAACGGCGCCGCCCTGGCCAGCGGTCGCGTCACGGATGCGCTGCGCGACGCCATCCTGTCGGGGCGGCTGCGGCCGGGCAGCCGCATCCGCCAGGAGGAGCTCGCCGAAGAATACGGCATCAGCCGCATTCCGGTGCGCGAGGCGCTGCGGCAGTTGGAAAGCGAGGGGCTGGTCATCCTCGTGCCCAACAGCGGCGCCTGGATTTCCAAGCTCGATCGCGCCGAATGCATCGAGATCTACAAGATCCGCGAGCGCCTGGAGCCGCTGGCGCTTTCCGAAAGCAGCGCCAACCTTTCGCCCGAAACGCTTGCGCGCCTGGAAGACCTCGTCTCGCGCATCGAAGCCGCCGGCAGCATCGACGAGTTCCTGCAACTCGACCGCGAGTTCCATCTCCTGAGCTATGAAGGGGCGCGCATGCCTCAGCTCGCCCAGATGATCCACAAATTCTGGAATACCACCCAGCAATACCGCCGCGCTTTCGCCGCTTCGGTCGGCAAGGCCGGCATGGCGGCGGTGCATCACGAGCATCGGCTGATCCTCGAGGCGCTGAAGCGGCGCGACGGCGAACAGGCCGGCCTCATCCTCTACGGCCATATCCGCCGCACCCGCCTGCAGCTCGAACAGCACACGGAGATGTTCGCCTAACCCAGTCGGAAGACACTAGAATCCCGCCTGGCTGATGAACTTGGTGACGAGATAGGCTTCCAGCGCTTCCGAGCCGCCTTCGGAACCATAGCCGCTGTCCTTCACGCCGCCGAACGGCACCTCCGGCAGCGCCAGGCCGAGATGGTTCATCGTCAGCATGCCGGTCTCGATCTCGGCGCCAAGCTCGGTCGCCGTCTTCAGCGAGCGGGTGAAGGCATAAGCCGCGAGCCCGTAAGGCAGGCGGTTTGCCTCGGCCACCGCCTCGTCGAACGTCGCGAACGGCATGACCAGCGCCACCGGCCCGAACGGCTCCTCGTTCATGATGCGCATGCCGGGGCTGAGATCACTGAGCACGGTCGGCTCGAAGAAGGCGCCCTTGTTGCCGATGCGCTTGCCGCCGGTCGCGACGCTGGCGCCCTCGGCCACCGCTTCGGAAATCATCGCCTCGACGGCCTGCAGCCGCCGTTCATTGACCAACGGCCCCATGCGGGTGCCCTCAGTCAGCCCGTCGCCGACCTTGAGAGCGCGCGCATGGCCGACGAGCTTGTCGACGAACGGCGCGTAGGATGCCTCCTGAACCAGGAAGCGTGTCGGCGAGACGCAGACCTGGCCGCCATTACGGAACTTGGCTGCCGCCAGCAGGCTTGCCGCGTTGTCGAGGTCGGCGTCGTCGAAGACGATCGCCGGCGCATGTCCGCCGAGCTCCATGGTCACGCGCTTCATATGCTGGCCGGCGAGCGCCGCGAGTTGCTTGCCGACCGGCACGGAGCCGGTGAAGGACACCTTTCGGATCACCGGATGCGGGATCAGGTTGTTCGAAATCTCCGGCGGGTTGCCGAAGACGAGATTGAGCACGCCGTCGGGAAGCCCGGCATCCTTGAAGGCGTCGGCGAGGCAGGCGGGCGACGCCGGCGTTTCTTCCGGCGGCTTGACGATGATCGAGCATCCGGTGGCCAGAGCGGCCCCGATCTTGCGGATCGTCTGCGACACCGGGAAGTTCCACGGCGTGAACGCCGCGACCGGCCCGACCGGCTCACGCATGACCAGCTGATGGACGTTGCCGGCCCTCGCAGGCACGATGCGCCCATAAGTGCGGCGCCCCTCCTCCGCGAACCAGTCGAGGATATCGGCAGAGGCCAGCACCTCGATCGTCGCCTCGCTCAGCGGCTTGCCCTGTTCGAGGCTGAGCAGGCCGGCGATCCTGCCGGCGCGCTCGCGCATAAGCCGCGCGGCCTCACGGATCACCTTGCCGCGTTCGAAGGCCGAGACCTTGCGCCAGATCCTGAAGCCGCGTTCGGCTGCCGCAAGCGCCCGGTCGAGATCGGCGGCGCCTGCCATGGCAACCGAGCCGATGACTTCATCGGTGGCGGGATTGCGAACCTCGACAGTCTTGCCGCCGTTCGCCGGTCCCCACTTGCCGTCGATGAAAAGCCCGACTTCGGGATACATGCTTTTGTCCAGTCTGATGGTGATTGTCATGGCAGCCAAGCCTCAGAGCGAGAGGCTCTCCCTTGTGTCTTCGATGGCGAGGAAAAGCGCGCGGACCAGTTCGTCGATCTGGTCCGGCTCGATGATGTAAGGCGGGCAGAGCGCCAGCACGTCGCCCATGTTGCGCAGGATGATGCCGCGTTGCCTGCAGGCGCGTTCGACTTGAGCGCCAACCCTGGCCTCGGCCGGAAAGCCCTGTTTCGTGCGCCGGTCGGCGACCAGCTCGACGCCGGCCAGCAGGCCGACGCCGCGGACCTCGCCTACCATCGGATGATCGGCAAGCGCGTTGCGAAGCGCTGCCAACATCTGCGCGCCCAGCGCCCGAGCGCGGCCGACGACATCGATCTCGTGATAGATGCGTAATGCCTCAGCGGCGACCGCCGAGGCGACGGGATGGCCCGAATAGGTGAAGCCGTGGCCGAAGACGCCGTTCCGGTGTCCCTCGTCGGCGATCGACTGATAGAGCGCATCCGACACGACCACCGCCGCGATCGGCATGTAGCCCGACGACAGGCCCTTGGCGACCGAGAACATGTCGGGCTTGAAATCGAAGGTTTGGCTGCCGAACCAGTTGCCGGTACGGCTGAAGCCGCAAACCACTTCGTCCGCCAGAAGCAGGATGTCATGCTTGTCGAGCAGCTTGCGCAGCTTGGGGAAGTAACCTTGCGGCGGCACGATGACGCCGCCCGCCCCCATCACCGGCTCGGCGATCATGGCGGCGATCGTGTCTGGCCCGGCTACCAGGATCATCCTCTCCAACTCGGCGATCAGCCGGTCGGCGAACGCCTCCTCGCTCTCGCCCTCCCGCCCTTCGCTGTAGAAATGCGGCTTGCCGGCATAGAGGATGTCGTCGGTGTTCATGCCGAACGAACGGTGCATATGCGGCAGGCCGCTCAGCACCGCGCCCATCACCGTGCTGCCATGAAAGGCGCCGTTGCGGCTGATGATGCGCCGCTTCCCGGGCTTGCCGCGCGCCGCCTGATAATACCAGGCGAGCTTGATCATGGAGTCGTTGGCTTCGGAACCTGAATTGGCCAGGAATATCCTGCAGTCCGGAATCGGCGAGACCGCCGCGAGTTGCTCGATCAGGTCGATACAGGGCTCGTTCGAACGGTGATTGAACGTATGATAGTTGGCGAGCTTGGCGAATTGGGCAGCCGCAGCGGCGGCCAATCTCTGATCGTTGAAACCGAGCGACGCCGTCCACAGGCCGGCCATGCCTTCGATATAACGGTTTCCGGCATCGTCGCGGACATAGACTCCGTCGCCGCCGGAGATGATCAGCGGCCCATCCTGCTCGTGCCGCCGCGGATCCGTCTGCGAATGCAGATGCAGGCTTATGTCGATTGCCCGAGCCGAATTATGCAGCATTTCCTGTTCCCTAAGGCGGACGATTGTTCTTGCGGCCCAATCAAATATCTTATAACTTATAGGTTGTCGAGGGTCAGATAAACGGAAATGGGAGGAGATCGACCATGGCGTCCTCAGGCGCGAGCCAATGGCCTAGCAACAGCGGCAATGACGGGATATCGGACGAACAGGCTGCCCGCCTGCGCGAGCGCGCGCGCTTCGTGCGGTTGGAGACGATCAGGCTGATTTCGATTGCCAAAGTCGGCCACTACTCGTCGGTCTTTTCCTGCGCCGAGATCTTCTCGACGCTCTACTACGACACGATGCGGATCCGCCGCGGCGAGCCGGGCTGGCCCGAACGCGATCGCTTCCTGATGGGCAAGGGCCATGCGGCGGTCGGCCAGTTCCCGATCCTCGCCGATCTCGACTTCTTCGACCGCTCCTGGCTCGACGATTACACCCGCCTCGGCAGCCCGCTCGGCGATCACCCCGACATGCGCAAGGTGCCCGGCGTCGATTTCAGCTCCGGTTCGATCGGCCATGCGCTTTCCAACGGCGTCGGCATGGCGCTCGGCGGCCGCTTCCACGGAAAAGACTTCAACGTCTTCGTCCTGCTCGGCGACGGCGAGATGCAGGAAGGGCAGGTGTGGGAAGCCGCCATCAGCGCCGCCACCCACCGGTTGGGCAGGCTGGTCGCAATCGTCGACCGCAACGGCTACCAGCTCGACGGCAAGGTCGACGATGTCGCCGCGGTCGAACCGCTGGACGAAAAGTGGCGCGCCTTCGGCTGGGAGGTGCATGAGGTCGACGGCCACGACGTCGTCGCGCTCGCCAACCTGCTGCGCAAGGTCAAGGCCGACACCGGCCGCGAGAAACCCTGCTGCATCATCGCCAAAACGCTCAAGGGCAAAGGCATCGACTACATGGAGACCGAACCTGGCTGGCACCTCGGCTATCTCGCGCCGGAAGACGAAGCCCGCGCCCGCGAGATGATCCTCGAAGGTGCGAAATGAGCGCAGCCTTGCATCCCGACAGCTGGCAGTACCGCGAGCTCAACAAGCGCGCGCCCTCGCTCGCAACCCTCGCCGACACGCTGATCGAGCTCGCCGAAGCCGGCCATCCGGTCGTCGCCGGCACCGCCGATCTGCAGCACTCCAACGGCCTCGTCGGCTTTGCCCGGCGCTTTCCCGAGCGCTTCACGCAGTTCGGCATCTCCGAGCAGAACATGGTCTCGGCCGCGGCCGGCATGGCGACCACTGGCGTCATGCCCTATGTCGCGACCTTCGCCTCTTTCCTGGCGCTGCTTTGCTGCGAGCAGATCCGCATGGACGTCGCCTATTGCGCGCAGCCGGTTCGCCTGATCGGCCACCACACCGGCATCTCGCTCGGCTTCTATGGCACCTCGCACCACGCAACCGAGGATATCGCCATCATGCGCTCGATCGCCGACCTGACGGTCGTCTCGACTGCGGACGGCCCGCAATTCGCTGCGGCGCTGCGCGCTTCGGTGAAGCACCCGCAGCCGATCTATTTCCGCATCTCGCGCGGCCACGATCCGGTCGTCTACGCCGAGAACGCGCCATTCGAATTCGGTAAGGCGGTGGTCCATGGCATCGGCAACGACATCACCATCATCGCCTGCGGCATGGCGGTGCACTCGGCCAAGCAGGCGATGGAGGCCTTGAACGGCAAGGGCCATTCCGTCGGCCTCATCGACATGCACACGATCAAGCCGCTCGACCGCGAGGCGGTGATGGCGGCGGCGCGCAAGTCGCGCATCATCCTGACTGTCGAGGAGCACAATATCCTCGGCGGCCTGGGTGGCGCCGTCGCCGAAGTGCTGGCCGAGGAAGGCGGCGGCGCAAGGCTTGTACGGCATGGCATCAAGGACGAGTACAGCCTCATCGCGCCGCCGACCCATCTCTACCGTCACTACAAGCTCGATGCGGCCGGCGTCGAAAGCGTCGCGCAATCCCTGCTCGCTTAGAGCAATTCCAGGAAAAGTGTGAGCGGTTTTCCGTTCGGAATTGCATAAAAACAAAGGGATAGAGCGGTTTGCCGTTTCCGTGAAACGGTGAAACGCTCCAGAGCATGATCCCGAAAAGTGGGAAGCGGTTTTCGGAAAAGATCATGCTCCAACAAACAGCTGAGCAGGACGACGATTCTACGAAATCGTCATCCTGCTCTAGCAGGCACGTCAATACAGTGAAGGAAAAAGCGTCTATTGGTTATATCTTGTAGAATCACCACCGGCAGAAGACGCCACACAACAATGCCGAGGAGACCTTTGCCGTGAACATTCAGCCGCTCGAGCAAGGCAACCTGTCCGCACGCGCCTATGTCGCCCTTCGCGAAGGGCTGATCGCGGGGCAGTTCCGGCCGGGCCAGCGCCTGGTGATGCAGGATCTCGCCGACCAGCTCGGCACCAGCGTCACCCCTGCCCGCGAAGCCTGCCTGCGGCTGGTCAGCGAGCGCGGCCTGGAGCTGCGCTCGGGCCGCTTCGTCACCGTGCCGGCACTGACGCTGGCGCGCTATATGGAGGTGCGCACCATAAGGCTGTCGCTGGAGGGCCTTGCCGCCGGGCTTGCCGCCCAGAATGCAACGAAGGATGACATCGACAAGCTGACCGCCATCCAGAAAGTGTTCGAGAAGGCGGACCGGGCCGGCGATCCGGAACTTTCATTCCGCTACAACCGCGACTTCCACTTCACCGTCTATCGACTGTCCGGCATGGAGATGCTGGTCGCTCATATCGAGAGCCTGTGGGTCTCGATGGGGCCGATGCTGACCGTCTTCTTCAAGGAAGGCGAGCACAAATATGTCGGCGCCGCCGAGCATCTGACGGTGATCGAGGGGTTGCGCGAGAAGAATTCGGAAAAGGCGCGCACCGCCATAGAGCGGGACCTCATCCTGGGCGGCGAGGATTTCCTGCGCTTCCTGCAGGGACACGAAGGCTTCGTCGCGCCGTAACCTCTGTCAGGCCTGCAGCCGCGCGACCGCCGCCAGAGCCTCGTCCGTCACCGCCAGCGCCTCGTCGATATCGGCCTTTTGGTGGGCAGCCGACAGAAACAGCGTGTGCGCCGGATGCAGGTAGACGCCGCGGGCGAGCGCTTCCAGGCAGAACGTGTCGCCGAGCTTGCGATCCACGTCGTTCTCGAACAACAGCACCGGCATCTGCACAGGCCCGCTTTGCCGCAAGGGCACGCCGTGCTTGCGTGCCTGCGCATCGAGGCCGTCGCGGAAACGCTGGCCCATGGCCCGCATATGCGCCAGCGCATCGACGGCGCGCAGCTTCCGGATCGTGGCGATCGCCGCCGCCATCGATACGCCGGCGGTCCAGAAGGAGCCGGTGGTGAAGATGCGCGTCGCTCCCTCGCGAAAACGGTCGTTGCCGGTGACGGCCGCCAGCGCATGGCCGTTGGCGATCGCCTTGCTCCAGGCGGCCATGTCCGGCCGCACGCCGACCGTTTCCCAGCTGCCGCCCATATTGAGGCGGAAGCCGGCGCGCACGTCGTCGACGATCAGCGCGGCATCGGCGCTGTCGGCGAGCGCGCGCGCCTTTCGCGCAAACGCCACGGTCGGCAATTCATGCGGCTTGCCAAGGTCGTGCTTGAAGGCCGAGACCAGTATCGCGGCGAGATCGCCCCTGCACAGCTCGGCCGCAGCCTCCAGGCTCTCGACGTTGTTATAGTCGTAATAGACAAGATGCGCGCGGTCTTCCTCCGTGACGCCGGCGACCGATGGCGAGCACCAGGGAATGGCGCCGTGATAGGCCCCGCGCGCGACCATGATCTTGCGGCGCCCGGTGCCCGCGCGCGCGATCGTCAGGCAGGCCGTCGTCGCGTCGGTACCGTTCTTGGAGAACATCGCCCAATCGGCATGCGGGATGGTCTCGACCATGAGTTCCGCCAATTCGACCAGCCGCTCGCTCGGCCCGTTCATCGCATCGCCGAGCGCCCGCTGCCTGTCGGCCTCGGCCTCGACGTCGGCATCGCCATAGCCTAGAATCATCGGCCCCCAGCCGCAGAGGAAATCGATGTACTCGCGCCCGTCCACGTCCCAGGTGCGGCACCCTTGCGCGCGTGAGAAGTACTGGGGGTACCCGACCGGCAGGCGCGGTGCATTCTGATGCCCCCACATGCCGCCGGGGATGACGCGCTTTGCCCGGGCGCGCAAGGCGCCGTCGATGCTCTTCGAATGCTGGTCCATGGAAGGATGCCCCCGTCTGACGTCGTTCCGCCCGACTCGCCAAGACTTGTTTGCAGCATTCGATATATCATGTATCATCTGCATACAATAGTTCGGGGACGCGGAGAAAATGCAGCCCATCATCGGCATCGTTGCCGACGATCTCACCGGCGGCATGGAAACGGCCGCGATGCTGGTGGCGCTCGGCGTCGACTGCGGCCTCGTGACCAGGCCTGCTCTGGTCCAGCATTTCGCCAACTCGCCCGCCGTGGTCGTCGCTCAGAAGACACGTGTCATTTCCGCCGCCGAAGCCGTGCGGAAATCGGAAGATGCCGCACAGCGGCTGCTCGACATCGGCGCGAGGCGGCTGTTTTTCAAATATTGCGCCACCTTCGATTCCACCGATGACGGCAATATCGGCCCGGTGGCCGACAGTTTGCTGGCCCTGACACGGGCCACGCACACCGGCTTCTGCCCGAGTTCCGGCGATCTCGCGCGCAGCGTTTTCCAGGGCCATCTCTTCGTCGGCGCGCAGCTCGTCTCGGAGTCGCCGAAACGGTTCGATCCGCTGACCCCGATGACCGATCCCAATCTCGTCCGCGTGCTGCAACGGCAGTCGAGACTCGCCGTCGGGCTGTTGCCGCACAATGTCGTGCGGGCGGAGCCCGCCAGCCGCCAAGCCTATCTCGACCATCTGGTCGCGCAAGGTGTGCGGCACGTCATCATGGACGCGATCTATGCCGAAGATCTTGCCGCGGTCGCGGCGCTCACCGTCGATTGGCCGCTGATGACCGGCAACGCGCCGATCATCCGTCACTATCCCGCGCTTTGGCGCGAGCGCGGCTGGCTCGACGACGCGCCGCCGAAACGGCCGCTGCCGGCGGTGGAAGGCCCGGGCGTGGTGTTGGCAGGCAGTTGCGCGGAACGCACGCTGGAGCAGCTCGCTGCGTTCGAGCAGGCAAGGCCGGTGCATCGCATCGACATCGCTTCGGTCGGAAGCGTCGAAGCGGCGGTTGAGCAGGCGCTCGACTGGGCGGGCACGCATCTCGACGATGGCCCGATCGCGATCGCCACCTCCGCCGGCCCGGAGCAGGTCGGCACCGCGCAGGCAAGACATGGGCGCGAAGGCGCAGCAGGCGTCGCCGAGGCTATTCTTGGCAGGCTCTCCGTGGAACTGCGCAGGCGCGGCGTCCGGCGCTTCCTCGTCGCGGGCGGCGAGACGTCCGGATCGGTGGTCGAGCAGCTTGGAATAGATCGCTTGAGGATTGGCGCCTACCAGGGTCCGGGCATCGCGCGCGCGACGACGGAAGAAGGCGAGATCGTCGCGCTCAGCCTCAAATCCGGAAAGCTCGGACCACCCGACATGTTCTTGCCGACGCTGGAATCCATGCGGCATCCGGAGTCCTGATGATCAACGAAGACAATCTGCCCAACGCTATTGTGGAAACGGTCAGCCGTCTGCAGGACAAGGGCTTCAATCACGGCAACAGCGGCAATGTGAGCCGGCGGGTATCAGGCGGCATGCTGATCACACCGACGGGAGCCAACAGCAGCAATCTCACGCCGGACCGGCTCGTCCAAGTCGATCCCCACGGCGCCATCAGGGGCGAAGGCCTTCCATCCAGCGAATGGCACATGCACGCCGCGATCCTCAAGGCCTACCCGGCCGCCAATGCGGTGATCCATACCCATGCCGATGCCTGCGTGGCGCTGGCATGCCTGCGCAAGCCGCTGCCGTCGTTCCATTACATGGTCGCGGCCTTCGGCGGCACCGATGTGCGCTGCGCCCGCTACGCCACCTTTGGCACGGCCGATCTCGGGGCGTCGGCGGTCGAGGCGCTCAAGGATCGCACCGCCTGTCTGCTCGCCAATCACGGCATGATCGCCATTGGCAAGACGCTGGAAGCCGCCTTCCAGACCACCGTGAAACTGGAGACGCTGGCGCGTCAGTATCTGATGGCGTTGCAGGTCGGCGAGCCGGCCCTGCTTCCCGAAGCGGAAATGGAGCGGGTCGGCAAGCGATACGGCAATTACGGAAAGGGTTTGTTGCCCGGTTAGCAAGCACGGCGGCACCGTTCTTATGAACCGGATTTTTCGAATGGCTGCGGGCCCGCGATATGGACAGGTCCGGCGGCGTATGATCTTGAGAACCATTGGCCAGATGCGAGAAGCGAGTCCGCTGACGAATGCAGAACCTGCCTGATATCCAGGCGACGAGCCTGTCTTCGCAGATCTACCTGCGTCTTCGCCAGGAGTTGATGTCGGCGCGGCTCCATCCTGGCGACCGGCTGAAGATCCGTGACCTCGCCCAGCAGCTCGGCACCAGCGAGACGCCGGTGCGCGAGGCCATCTTCCAGCTGGTCAAGGACGGCGCGCTGGAGATGAAGCCGGGTTACTACATCCGCGTGCGGCGGATCAGCCTCAAGGAATATCTGGAGTTGCGCGACATCCGGCTGGTGCTCGAGCCCTATGCCGCGTCAAAGGCAATGCCGCACATCGACGAGCCGTTCCTGAAAACCCTAGAGGATATCCATTACAAGCTGATCGAGGCCGAGCGCACAAAGGACTACGCGGCCGCGCTTCAGCACAATTACGACTTCCACTTCGCGGTCCATCGCAAATCGGAAATGCCGCATCTGATCGAGATGATCGAGAGACTGTGGATCCAGGCCGGTCCGTTGCTCAGCCTGCTCTACCCGCATGGCCACCCGACCTATGAAGGCCAGCACCAGCACGTCAACGTGATCGCCGCCTTGCGCGCCAAGGACGAGGCGGCGCTGCGGCACGCCTTCGAACAGGACCTGATCGAGGGCGGCCGCAAATTCGTCGAGCACCTCGCTGCCATCGAGAGCAGGGAAGACACCGCAGGCGAGCTTCCGCGACGGTCGCGGCGCTAGCCGACATCATCCAGAAAACCCCGGCATCCAGGCCCGCTCGATCCGAGGAGAAATCCCCGGATGGGCCGTGAAGGCTAAGCTTTTCCGCCTTGCTCAACGCTGTGTTTTCACCGCTCGCCACGCGGCGCGGAAACCTCATCATGCGCGCTTGCGACCTTCATCATATATGATATATTCTATTTCCAGAGACCAAAAATAAGGGGAGAACAATGAAGCTTCGCAATGGGATTTTGGGAATGGCGCTCGGCCTCTTGATGGGCGGCGTCTCCTGCTCGGCATTCGCCGACGACGCGTCCACCTTCGTTTATGCCGATGCCGGCGAGCCGAGCACCATCGACCCGGCCAAGGCCAACGTGAACTGGGAGTTCACGGTCACCCGCAACATCTACGATCGACTGGTCGACTTCGACCTCTCCGATCCGTCCAAATTGCTGCCGGCGCTTGCAACGGACTGGAAGCAGGACGGCAAGGTCTGGACCTTCAAGCTGCGCGACGGCGTCACCTTCCACGACGGCACCGCCTTTGACGCCAACGACGTCAAGGCGACGCTCGACCGGCTGCTGAAGATCGGCCAGGGCCAGTCCTATCTGGTCGACGACATCGCCAGCGTCACAGTGGTCGATCCCAAGACCGTCACGATCGAGACCAAGGCGCCGACCGTCTTCCTCGCGTCCAACCTCAGCCGTATCGAGATGCTGTCCGACGAGGACATCGCCAAGCACAAGGACGATCTCGGCCAGGCCTGGTTCAACGAGAACGCCAACGGCACCGGCCCCTACGAATTCGTGTCCTGGACGCGCGGCACCCAGATCGAGTTGAAGCGCAACGACAAATGGTGGGGCAAGTTCCCCGAAAAGCCCTTCGACCGCGTGCTCGACCGTTTCGTCACCGACGGCGCCAACCGCGCCCGTGGCCTTGAAGGCGGTGAGTTCGACCTCGCCAATTTCGTGCCGCTCGACGAGGCGCTGCGCATCGGCACCAGCAGCGGCTTCCATCTGGTCGAAGGCAACAATCTGTGGGCCTGGCCGGCGATCTATCTCAACATGGATCTGGCGCCGACCAACAACAAGGATTTCCGCGAGGCTCTGGTAAAAGCGTTCGACTACAACGCCATGGTGCAGTCCTTCCAGGGCAAGGCCGAAGTCGGCCGCGGCCCGGTGCCCTCCTGGTTCCCCGGCAGCCCTGAAAAGGAAGAGGCCGAGATCAAGACCGACCTCGACGGCGCCAAGGCGGCGCTTGCCAAATCGGGTCTCGCCAATGCCAAGATGAAGTGCTCGGTGCCCGCCGGCTTCCCGGAATTCCGTTTCGCCGCGACCGTTCTCCAATCGTCGGCCCAGCAGCTCGGCGTCACCGTCGAGATCGAGGAGCAGCCCTTCGTCGAGGCGATCACCGCCATCAAATCCGACAAGAGCAACTGCTTCGTGCTCGGCAACGCCAACCTCAGTCCGTCGGACGCGACTAAGTTCTTCGCCGCGCACTATCTCAAGGGCGGGTTCTACAATTCCGGCAAATTCTTCGACCAGACGCTGCAAGACCTCGTGGCCAAGCTGCCGACGATCGCCGACCCGACCGAGCGCGGCAAGCTGCTCAAGCAGGCGGCCGATATCGTGGTGGACTCGCACTACATCATCTGGACCGCGCGGCCGAAGACCGTGGTGCCCGAGCCTGACCGGATCGGCGGCTACCGCATCGACCCGGCCGAATACATCAACGCCCGGTTCTGGGAAATGTACAGCAAGTAGCAGCAGCGGGGTGAGCATGCGGACAGCACGGTTGTGATCGCCTTCCTGTTCAAGCGTCTGGTGTGGGGTCTTGTCGTCCTCATCGCCGTCGCGGTCATAACCTTCTTCCTCAGCCGTGTCGTTCCGGCCGACCCCGCCGCCTTTCTGGCGGGCCAGAACGCCTCCGAAGAAACCGTGCAGCGCATCCGCATCGAGCATGGTCTCGACCGCCCGCTGCCGGAGCAGTTCGCCTCCTACATGATCGGCCTCGCCAAGGGTGACCTCGGCGAGTCCATCCGCACGCGCCGCAACGTCAGCACCGACCTCAAGCAGTATCTGCCGGCGACGCTGGAACTGCTGATCGTCAGCTTCGTCCTCTATCTGGCGATCAGCTTCTCGCTGGCGGTGCTCGCCGCCCGCCGCCCCGGCGGCGCGGTGGACGGCGCGATCCGCCTTATCACCATGATCGGCACCGGCATTCCCGTCTTCTGGCTCGGCATGACGCTGCAGTTCTTCTTTTTCTACAAACTGCACTGGCTGCCGCTGGGCTCGCGCTTCCCGATCCGCGAGACGGCGCCGCCTGTGATCAGCGGCTTCCTGCTCATCGATTCCTTGCTGGCCGGCAGCCTCTCGGCCTTTCTCGCCAGCCTGAAGCACCTGGCGCTTCCCGCCGCGACCATCGTCGTCAACCTGCTCGCGGTCGGCACGCGGCTGTCGCGCGCCGCCCTCATCCAGGAGCAGAGCCGGCTCTACGTGCGCACGGCGCGCGGCAAGGGCCTGTCGCCCAACCGCATCCTGTTCAAGCACATCTTGCGCAACGCCTTGTCGCCGATCCTGACGGCGACCACCATGCAGTTCGGCTACATGATCAGCTGGGTGATCCTTGTCGAGGTCATCTTCGACTGGCCCGGCATCGGCCTCTACGCCTACCAGTCGTTCCAGGTCTTCGACTATTCGCCGGTCATCGCGCTGGCGATCGTCTCGACGGCCGGCTTCGTGATCATCAACCTGGTGATGGACCTTCTCTATCCGGTGATCGATCCACGCGTGCAGAGTGTCGGCTCATGAGCATTTCGACCCAGCTTACGCGCTGGACCATCGCAAGGCCGAGGGGCGTGCTGCTGCCGCTTGCGCTGCTGATGGTGGTGATCCTGGCCGCCTTCACGCTTTTGCCCGGCCTGATCGCGCCGCACGACCCGATCGCGCTTGCCATGGCAGACCGGCTGAAACCGCCGAGCCTCACGCATGTCTTCGGCACGGACGAGGGTGGCCGCGATGTCTTCTCGCGCATCGTCTACGGCACCCGCTATTCACTGGGCATTGCGATCGCCATCGTCTTCGCTTCCGCCTTGTTCGGCGTGGTCTATGGCGCGGTCTCCGGCATGGCGCGCCAGAGCATCGACAATTTCATGATGCGCATCGTCGACCTGTTTTTCGGCTTCCCGGCGCTGGTGCTGGCGTTGGCCGTCGCCGCCTCGATCGGGCGCGGCCTCGACAGCGTGGCGCTGTCGCTCGCGATAATCTGGTGGCCCGGCTATGCGCGGCTGGTGCGCGGCGAGGTGCTGCGCCTGCGCGAACGGCCGCATGTCGAGGCCGCCCGCGCGCTCGGCGTGTCGGAGATGACCATCCTGCGCCGCCACATCATTCCTTTCGTCATCCAGGGGGTGAATGTGCGCGTCACCACCGACATCGGCTACGCGCTGGTTGCCGTCACCGCCCTTTCCTTCCTCGGTCTCGGCGCCAATTCGCCGACGCCGGAATGGGGCCTGCTGATCCGCGACTCGCGTCCCTATTTCGGCTCGGCCTGGTGGTATCTGGTCTTTCCCGGCACCATGATCATGCTGACCGCCACCGCCTTCTCGCTGATCGGCGACGCGCTCGCGTCGAGGCGGGCCGCATGATCCTGTCGGTTCGCGACTTCGCAATCGGCTTCCAGCGCGAGGGCCAGAACCTCGTCGCGGTGGACGGCATTTCCTTCGACGTCGAAGCGGGCGAGACCTTCGTCATCATCGGCGAGTCCGGCTCGGGCAAGTCGCTGACCGGCATGTCGATCGCCGGGCTGCAGCCGCCCACCGCCTTCGTCTCCGGCTCGATCCGCTTCAAGGATCGCGAAATGCTGAAGCGGCCCGATGCCGAACTGCGCAAGCTGCGCGGCCCGGAGATCGGCCTGATCTATCAGGACCCGCTGAGCTCGCTGAACCCGGTCTGGCCGGTCGGTGACCAGATCGCGGAGACCCTCGTCGCGCACGGCCTTGCCGGCCGCGCCGAGGCAAGAAAGCGTGCCGTGGAGATGCTGGAGCGCGTCCGCATTCCCGACCCGCGCCGCGTCGCCTCCGCCTATCCGCACGAGATCAGCGGCGGCATGCGGCAGCGCGCCATGATCGCGATGGCACTGGCCGCCGGGCCGAGCCTTTTGATCGCCGACGAGCCGACGACGGCGCTCGACGTCACCATCAAGGCGCAGATGCTCGAGCTGCTTGCCGAGCTGAAGCGCGAGCTGGCGCTGACGATCATCCTGATCACCCACGACATGGGCGTCGTCGCTGAAGTCGCCGACCGGATCCTCGTGCTCTATGCCGGCCGCATCGCCGAGGTCGGGCCGGCCGATTCCATCATGCTGCAGCCCTCGCACCCCTACACCGCGGCGTTGATGACCAGCGCCATGATTTCGCAAACGCCGGCCAAGCAGGAGCTCAACGCCATCGTCGGCGGCGCGCCCGGGCTGGGCGCCTTCCCATCGGGCTGCCGCTTCCATCCGCGCTGTCCGCGCGCGCAGGACGACTGCAAGGCCATCGAGCCGCCGCGGCGCAAATTCGGCGCCGTGGAGCTTGCCTGCCACCATCCGATCGAGGCGGCGATGCCCCTTCAGGTCGCGAGGAGCTGACCATGGCGCTTCTCGAGCTCGATGCCGTCTCGAAGACCTTTTCGCAGCGCCGAGGCGGCCGCGCGGTGCAGGCGGTGGCCGGTGTTTCGGTGGCAGTCGGCAAGGGAGAGACGCTGGGGCTGGTCGGCGAGAGCGGATGCGGAAAATCCACCCTTGCCCGGCTGGCACTCAAGCTGGTCGACGTGACGGACGGGCGCGTGCGCTTCGACGGCATCGACGTGACCGGATTCGCCAGCCGGCGCATGCTGCCGATCCGCCGCCGCCTGCAGGCCGTGTTCCAGGATCCGCTCGCCTCGCTCAACGCGCGCATGACCATCGCCGAGGTGATGCGCGAGCCGTTTGATACCCATGGCGTCAAGCTTGGCGCCGGGCTTGAGCCACGCATGCGCGAGCTTCTCTCCTTCGTCGGGCTGGAGAACATCGACATCCAAAAACTGCCCGGACAGTTTTCCGGCGGCCAGCTGCAGCGCATCGCCATCGCAAGGGCGCTGGCGCTCGAACCGGAAATCATCGTCGCCGACGAGCCGACCTCGGCGCTCGATCCGTCGATCCAGGCGCAGATCGTCAACCTGATGCTGCAGATCCAGCGCAAGCGCGGCATCTCCTACCTGATCATCTCGCATGACCTCGACGTCATCGGTCACGTCGCCGACCGCATTGCGGTGATGTATCTCGGCACCATCATCGAGCAGGGAACGGCCGACGCGATCATGCAGCGGCCGCTGCATCCTTACACGCAGGCGCTGCTGTCGGCCGCGCCGACGCTTGCCGCGCGCCGCCAGGTCGGCTGGAAACGCATCATGCTCACCGGCGATCCGCCCAATCCGGCCGACGTGCCATCCGGCTGCCGGTTCCAGCCGCGCTGCCACCTGGCGCGCGACATCTGCCGGGAGAAGGTGCCGGCGCTGCGCGCCATGCCCGGCACCGGCCAGATGGTGGCCTGCCACCTTGCGCCCGAAGAAACGGCACGGGCGGGCGCCGAGGTGGGACGCGCCAGGCGCGGGCTGGCCGCCGCCAGCTAGAAGCACATCGAAGGGGAGAGAGGCGCTATGAAACGGTCGAAGGAAATCCATGTGACGGGCCTGGGCTTTCCGGAGGGGCCAGTGGCGCTCCCGGACGGTTCGATCGCCTTCGTCGACCTGCTGCACGCCAAGGTCCGCGCCTTCAAGGACGGTGCCGTGCGCGAACTGGCAACGCTGCCTGGCGCGCCCAACGGCATGCGGCTTGGCCCGGATGGGGCGCTCTATGTCTGCAACAATGGCGGCCTTGCGCCGGAATCGCTTGAGAAGCTGCACTTCGCCGCGCCGATGATCCCCGGCTGCATCCAGCGCCTGCAACTCGACGGTCGCTGGGAGAATTTCGCCGACCAGTTGCCGGGCGCAAAACCGTCGCGGCCGAACGACCTGATCTTCACGCCGGCAGGCGAGATCGTGTTCACCGACCCGCAGAACTGGGAGGTGCTGGGCGCCGACCACGCAGCCTATCATGGCGGGCAGTTGCTTGTGGCGGGACAGGACCGGAAGGTCCGCGCGCTGGCCAAGATGACCGGCTTTCCGAACGGGCTGGTGTTCCATCCCGACGGCTCGCTGATCGTCGGCATCACCACGGAGCATCGTCTGCTGCGCTTCGACTGGAACGGCGGCAGCGTCGGCGCGATGACCGAATGGGTTCTTCTCGACGACCGCTTCAATCCCGACGGCATGGTCTTCCACGAGGGCCTGCTCTACGTCACCGGCAGCACCGGCGACCGGGTCGCGATCCTCGACACCACTGGACGGCTGGTCGAGATGATTGATTGCGGCGAAGGCAGCGACCCGACCAATTGCTGCGTCCATGACGGCCGGCTCTGGGTGACGCTTGGCCTGCCCGGCCAGCTCGTCTCGTACACGCTTTGACCGACCTTTCCAGCTGATGATCTGAGTGAGCAAGCCCATGTCCCGAGAAGACGATTTTGTTCCGCCCGAGCTCGGCCCCGTCAACATCCGCCCGCGCAAAGCCTGGGCGATGTCCGCCGACGAGCATTGGCACTCCAACCCCTGGTACGAGGCGCCGCGCGGCGACCCCGCCCTGCCCGAGGTCTATACCTACACGGACACGATGTCCTACGACCCGGGCGACGAGGTCGTCTTCCACTCCTCGACCACCGCGCCGCATTGGACCCTGGAGATCTACCGCGACGGCTATCGGCCGGAGACCGTCCACAAGGTCGAGGACATCGCTGGCGTCTTCGCGCCGACGCCGGCGGATGCATACCGCTCCGGCTGCGGCTGGCCCGTCAGCCACCGCTGGCGCCTGCCGGCCGATCTGCGCTCGGGCTTCTACCGCGTCGTCTCGACCTGCGCCCGCGCCAATGGCGGCAAGTTCGTCCAGCACCATTTCTTCGTCGTGCGGCCGACAGCGGCGACGCGACGCGCGAAGATCCTGATGATCCTACCGACAGGCACCTGGACCGCTTACAATGATTTCGGCGGCGCCAACCACTATTTCGGCGTTGTCGGTCCGAGCAAGGACCAGCCCTCGCCCGTGCTTTCGCTCGAACGCCCGTGGACTCGCGGCGTCGTCTGGTTGCCGCCCGGGGCGCCGCGCATCTGCGCCGACCCGCTGCCGGAGTTCGGCGACGCGCCGCGCTACCCGATGAAGGAATGGGCCTATGCCAACGGCTTCGGCCAGTATTACGCCGCCGCCGGCTGGGCGCAGTTCGACCGCCATTTCGTGCTGTGGGCGGAGAAGGAAGGCTACGAGCTCGATATGATCACGCAGACCGACCTGCACTACAGGCCGGAACTGCTCGATGCCTATCCGTGCGTGACCATTGTCGGCCACGACGAATACTGGACCCGCGAGATGCGGCTGGCGATCGAAGCCTATGTCGAGCGCGGCGGCAGGCTTGCGCGCTTTGGCGCCAACTTCCTCTGGCAGATCCGCCTGGAGGACGACGGCAAGCGCCAGATCTGCCACAAGTTCAACGCCATCAACGCCGATCCGGTCGCCGGCACCGACTTGGCGCATCTGCTCTCAACCGCCTGGGAAGACAAGGACGTCGCCTGGCCTGGCGCCTCGACGGTCGGCGTCAACGGGTTGCATGGGCTCTATGCCTCCTGGGGCGGCTTCGCGCCGCACGGCCAGAAAGGGTTCACCGTCTACCGGCCGGAGCACTGGGTGTTTGCCCGCACCGGGCTGCACTATGCCGACATCTTCGGCGACAAGGAGCGCATCTTCGCCTACGAGGTCGATGGTCTCGACTACACGTTCAGGCATGGCCTGCCCTACCCCGTCCCGGTCGACGGCCAGCCGGAAACGATCGAGATCCTCGCCATGGCGCCGGCGGTGCTTGCCGAGGACGAGCCGGACGGCGAAGGCTTCCGCTACTATGTCCGAAGCAGCGACCATGAGGGCCTAGTGAAATGCGTCACCGGCGAGGTGACGCCGGAAGGGCTTGCCCGCTACAAATACGGCGCCGGCATGATGGTGCATATGACGCGCGGCAAGGGCGAGGTGCTGACCGCCGCGACATGCGAGTGGGTGATGGGTCTCAAGCGCGGCGACCGATTCACCGAGCAGATCACCCGCAACGTGCTCGATCAGTTCACAAACGCATGACGCCGGTTGTCGGAGAATCGTCGCAATAACGAGTCTTTGGACGGTCAGTCGCAAAGCTCAGTTCCTCTTTGCTCTCCCGCGACCAGCCTTTCCCAAAGTTGGAGTTTGAACGGCAGGCAGCTAACCATGGCGGACCGCCGCGATCGCGTGACCGCCCAACAATAAGGCCGCCTCGATCAGATCGAGACGGCCAGAGATTTATGATGAAAGTGGTTGCGGGGACAGGATTTGAACCTGTGACCTTCAGGTTATGAGCCTGACGAGCTACCGGGCTGCTCCACCCCGCGTCACCTACGAGCAAGCGTCTGCTTGCGACTACGAGCAAGCGTTTGCTTGCGAGCTTAGAGGTAAGTTTGAGCTTACCGTATTCAAGAGGGCGCCAAATGAAAGGGCCGCTTGCGCGGCCCGGGATCCCGTTTGGCGGGCCTTATCGTAGAGAG
>NZ_JBWGIO010000035.1:0-36184 GCF_057784215.1 Mesorhizobium sp. CNPSo 4661
AGATCGCAATCAGCCTCTGGCCAAAACCCAAACCAAGCCTCGCATGAGGCCAATCCGCCGCGGCAGCCTCCTGACATCTATTTGCCGAGCGCAATCTATCCACAAAACAAAACCCCGCCGAAAATCGACGGGGTTTGTCAGCGGTCTGAGCCCCGGCGTGCCGGGGCTTTTCATCACAATCGCTCAGCCATTACAGCGCCGCGCGCCTTTCGGCGCGCAAAAGACGCTGTAACGCTTTGATTCTGCGCATGATCCTTTCCGAAAATCGATCTCGATTTTCGGCGTCATGCGCGAGCCTTTTCATACATTTCCAGGACGTGGTCCCAGTTGATCAGGCTGTCGACGAAGGCTTCGAGATATTTCGGCCGCGCATTGCGGTAGTCGATGTAATAGGAGTGCTCCCAGACGTCGACGCCGAGGATCGGCGAGCCGCCGTGGACCAGCGGGTTCTCACCGTTCGGCGTCTTGGAGATTTCCAGCTTGCCGTTCTTGACCGAGACCCAGGCCCAGCCTGAGCCGAACTGGGTGGTGCCGGCGGCGATGAAATCCGCCTTGAACTTGTCGTAGCCGCCGAGATCGCTGTCGACCGCCTTCTGCAGCGCACCCGGCAGCTTGTTGCCGCCGCCGCCCTTCTTCATCCACTTCCAGAAATGGATGTGGTTGTAATGCTGGGCCGCGTTGTTGAAGAGCCCGGCATTCTTGCCGAAGGACTGCTTCACGACCTCTTCGACCGACAGGTCGCCCATTCCGGCCTCGGCCGCCAGCTTGTTTCCGTTGTCGACATAGGCCTTGTGGTGCTTGTCGTGGTGATACTCCAGCGTCTCCTTAGACATGTAAGGCTGCAGGGCCTCGTAGTCATAAGGCAAGGCGGGCAACTCAAAAGCCATGGATGGTACTCCCTCGAGGAAAAAGTCCGGTGATATTACCGAGCTAAGATAGGTCTGGAATGGGTCAGGGCAACTCCACAACGGAGCGCCGAGCGACTTTTTAGAGCAATTCCGGGAAAAGTGCGAAACGGTTTTCCGCCCAAAATTGCGCAAAAATAACGAGGCGGAGCCGTTCACCGTTTGCGTGAAATGGTGAAACGCTCGAATGGATCAGGCGGCGGACGTCGAATGCGCCCATTCCCAATAGAGCTCGCGCGCCTTCTTGGCCACCGGTCCGGGCTGCAGGTCGCGGTTTTCGATGCGGGTGATGGGAACCACCTTCGAGTGGTTGCCGGTCGAGAAGATCTCGTCGGCTTCGAGGAAATCGCGAATCGACAGGGTCTTTTCGGTGGTCCTGAAACCGTAGTCGCCGAGCAGGTTGATGGTGCGCGAGCGGGTGATGCCGGAGAGGAACGTTCCGTTCGGGGCCGGCGTCATCACATGGCCGTCCTTGACCAGGAAGATGTTGGAGGTTCCGGTCTCGGCGACATTGCCCAGCATGTCGAGCACCAGCGCATTGTCGAAGCCGCGGTTCTTGGCCTCCAGGATGGCGCGGCCGTTGTTGGGATAGAGGCAGCCGGCCTTGGCGTTGGTCGGCATGGTCTCGATGGTCGGGCGCCGGAACGGCGAAACGCCGACCGAAAAGCCGGATGGCGGGATCATTGGCGATTCATAGAGGCAGAGGCAGAAGCGCGTCGAGGCGGGATCGGCCGGCACGCCCATATAGCCGCCATGCTCGGCCCAATACATCGGCCTGATATAGACCGCCGTCTTGCCGTCGAATTTCTTCAGGCCGTCCCGGGTCAGGCCGACGATCTCCTCGGCGGTCATGGTGGGCTTCAGGCCAAGCGCCGTCGCCGAGGCGTTGACGCGGGCGGAGTGAAGCTCGAGGTCTGGCGCCACGCCCTCGAACCAGCGGCCACCATCGAAGACGCTGGTGCCCAGCCACATGGCGTGGCTGCGCGGCCCGAGAATAGCGACGTTGCCCTCGTACCAGTCGCCGTCCACATAGGTCCAAGTCGCGGTTTGCGCCGCCGCCGCCAGTGTCATGTTCGCCGTCCAAATGAGTGATTTCGGACTGCCATAGGCGACGCTTTGACGGTTGGCGTCAACCGACATGGCCAGAAAATCGTTGAGGCCAGCGATACTTACAGAGCGTCGCCCGAAAGGATCGGGCAACGCTCAGTAAGTCTTTTGTTTGATGCATGTCGGTTTCCCAAAACCGCGACACACTTTTGGGCGACATGCATTAAAAGCACAATCAGCGCTTGCACGGCGCGCCTTGTCGCCGCAAAACTTGAGATATGCATCATGCGGCCTATGTCTTCGACGCCTACGGCACGTTGTTCGACGTGCACGCCGCCGTGCGCCGCCACGCCGGCGAGATCGGCCCGGACGGCCAGCTTCTCTCCGAGATCTGGCGCGCCAAGCAGCTCGAATATTCCTGGGTGCGGACGCTGATGGGGGGTGCTTACGCCGATTTCTGGCAATTGACCGAGCAGGCGCTCGATTTTGCGTTGCGCAAGGTTCCCTCGGCCGATCCGGCGCTGCGGACGAAACTGCTCGAAGCCTATTGGCGGCTCGACTGCTATCCGGAAGTGCCCGCCGTGCTGAAGGCGCTCAAGGCCTCGGGCGCGAAGCTCGCTATCTTATCCAACGGCTCGCCTGAAATGCTCGATGCGGCGGTCAAGTCCGCGGCGCTCGATCAGATCCTCGACGACGTGTTCTCGGTCGACCAGGTCAAACGCTTCAAGACCGACCCGTCGGTCTACGACATGGTGGTCACCGGCTGGCGGCTCTATCCGGGCGCGGTGTCGTTCCAGTCGTCGAACCGCTGGGACATCGCCGGCGCCACAAAGTTCGGTTTCCGTACGGTCTGGATCAACCGGACCAACCAGCCGGATGAATACCGCGACCTCCAGCCGGGGCTGATCCTGCCTTCGCTCGAAGGTCTCCTGGCGGGCGTCTGAGCCTGCTGTTGCTGCAGCGCAACAGCTGTGGCGCGGTCACAGCTTCGCCTTTTTCTGTCCACCCTCAGGCCAGAATTGGAACCGCCTATCGCCGCCGACTGTTATGGATGCCGCCGGCGATGAGCCTTCGCATTCATGCTTTCTTGCGAATTAAGACCTAGAAAAGGCAACCATGTCAGACGCTTCCTTCCGCATCAGCCGCCGTGGCTTCCTCAATTTCACAGCCCTCGGTGCTGCTTCGGCCGCCGTATCCGCGTGCGCCACCACCGGTCCCGCCCCAGCCCCCGTCCAGCCGCCACCGCCCGCCTATGTCGAGCCGCCGCTCGGCGACTACGAGACGATGTATGGCGCGATGTCGGACAATGGCTTCGACCTGCCGGCCATCCCGGTGAACAAGATCGATCACAAATTCTTGCGTCAGATCGTCCCCGATCCGACCGGACAGCGTCCAGGCACCATCGTCGTCGATACCACCGGCCATTTCCTCTATCTGGTGCGCGAGGGCGGCCAGGCGATCCGCTACGGCGTCGGCCTCGGCCGCGCCGGCTTCGAATGGTCGGGCGACGCGGTCGTGCAGTGGAAGCAGAAGTGGCCGAAATGGACACCGCCGGACGAGATGGTCGCGCGCCAGCCGGAACTGACGCAATACAGCGCCAAGAATGGCGGCATGCCAGGCGGCCTGAAGAACCCGCTCGGCGCCCGCGCGCTCTATCTCTTCCAGGGCAACCAGGACACGCTCTACCGCCTGCACGGTTCGCCCGAATGGTGGTCGATCGGCAAGTCGGTCTCCTCGGGCTGCGTGCGCCTGATCAACCAGGACATCATCGACCTCTACGACCGCGTGCCGACCAAGACGCCGGTCATCGTGACAGCCAATGTCGGCGCGCCGGAAGAGGACATGCCGGAGCGCAAGGCGATCCCGATCGACAATGGCGTGCCAACCGGCTCGATTCTGCTCGGTCCGGTGAAGCGGCTCACCAACGAGATTTTCTGAACCTGTCGGTTTCGTCAGCGGTGCTCGGCCAATATGGCGGCCAGCACCGCAACGCCGCGGCGCAACGCATCCGAGTCCAGCCCGGCATAGCCAAGAATGAAGCCGGCCGTTTCCGGTCGCGGCCCGCTCGGATCGTAAAGCGGCGACACGGGATAGAGGGCTATCCCTGCCGCGCGCGCCGCGGCGATGATAGCCGGTTCACGTCCGGCATCGATACCGTTCATCCAGGCGACGACATGCAGGCCGGTATCGGCTCCCGCGACAGTGACCCCTGGCCCCAGATGTTCAGTCAAAGCCTGCAGCAAGACCTGTCGGCGCTCGGCGTTCTTCCTGCGAATGCTGCGCACGTGGCGCTCGTAGGCGCCGCTCGCCAGCAACTCGGCCAGCACGTCCTGTTCCAGCATCGGCGCGTGCCGGTCGGTCAGGCGCTTGGCCTCGGCGAACGCACGGCGCAGGCTAGCGGGGACGACGAGATAGCCGAGCCTCAAGGTCGGCGAGAGCGTCTTGGACAGCGTACCGACATAGATGACGCTATCCGCGTCGAGCGCCTGCAGCGGCGGGATGGGACTGATGTCGTGACGGTATTCGCCGTCATAGTCGTCCTCCACCACATAGGCCCCCGCGCCGGCTGCCCAGGTCAGCAGCGCCCGCCGCCGCGTTGCCGAAAGCACGCCGCCGAGCGGAAACTGATGCGAAGGCGTCACATAGGCGAGACGGGCCGGCGGCAGCGCGTCCGTCCTTAGCCCATCCGCGTCGACAGGAACGGGGACGGCAATGCCTCCCGCCGCCACAAAGGCGTGGCGTGCCAGCAGATAACCCGGGTTCTCGATCACGAAGGGTTCGCCGGGATCGAGCAGCAGTCGCGCGCAGAGGTCCAGCCCCTGCTGCGAGCCGTTGACGATGACGATCTGGTCGGTCGTGCAATTGATGCCGCGCGCCCGCCAGAGATAGGCCTGGAGCGCGTTGCGCAGAACGGAAGACCCCTGAGGATCGCCATAGCGCAGCCGCGCGGGGCGCCGCAGGATGGCCTTGCTCGACGCCCGCCGCCAGGCCAGCACCGGGAAGTCCGCCCCGGACAAGTCGCCGTAGCGGAAATCCGCAATCCTGGCCGGCTGCGCCAACGCCGTTGGAGGCAGGGTCAGCAACCGTTGTGCGAAGGCCGAGAGGTTGCGCGGCGAAATGGTCGCGACGGGCGCCTTTCCAGACTTCCGCTCCAGCCCCGGGGCAACGACGGCGCGCTGGCCATGCCGGATGATCAGATAGCCTTCGGCGTCGAGCTGATTGTAGGCGGCCGTGACTGTGGTCCGCGAGGCGCCCCATTCGGCGGCAAAGGCCCGTGTCGACGGCAGCCGATCGCCGGGCCGATAGGTGCCGCTGTGGATCTGCTCCTTGATCGCCGCGATGATCCGCCGCGCGACGCCATCCTGCTCCAACTGGACCACACAAAACCTTCAAAACTGGATATTCCAAGCAAGCCAGACATCCGGCATCTTTTCCTGTAACGCAAGGAGTTTCGCCAATGTACACCCCGCCCGCCTTTCGCGACGACGATCTCCGGAGTCTCAGGGCCACGATCCGCGCGGCCCGGCTGGCAATTCTGGTCACGGCCACGGCGGAAGGTCCGCTGGCGACGAATTTGCCGCTTTTTCTGGATGAGAACGAGGGCGAGCATGGCGTGATCTACGGCCATGTCGCCAAGGCGAACCCGCATTGGCGGGTGCCCCCGGTGGGCGAGGCCCTTGCGATGTTCATGGGGCCGGATGCCTATGTGACGCCAGCCTGGTACCAGACCAAGCAGGAGACCGGGAAGGTCGTCCCGACCTGGAACTATGTCGCCGTCCATGCCCACGGGCCGATCGAGTTCTTCGACGATGCCGACAGGCTGCTCGAGGTCGTCACGCGCCTGACCAGCCTGCATGAAGGCGAGCGCGCCACGCCCTGGGCCGTGTCGGATGCGCCGGCGGATTTCATCCAGTCGCAGCTGAAGGGCATTGTCGGCCTGCGCATGCCGATCACGCGGCTCGAAGGCAAGCGCAAGATGAGCCAGAACCGCAACGCGGCCGATCGCGTCGGTGTCGTGTCCGGCCTGTCATCGAGCGACCGTCCGTCGGACCGCGAGGTAGCGCCGCTCATTCCGCTGTGAAACCCTATTCCCTGACGAGTTCGTCATGCCGGATTTTAGCCAGTTCGCCTTGTACTTCGCCGCGGCATTCCTGCTCGCGATCGCGCCCGGCCCGGGCATCTTTTATGTCGCGGCACGCACGCTGGCCGGAGGTCGCGCCGAAGGCATTGCCTCGAGTTTCGGGACCGGGCTGGGCGGCATGGTCCATGTGCTGGCCGGCAGCCTGGGCGTTTCGGCAATCGTGCTTGCCAGCGCGGAGCTGTTCACGGCGCTGAAGCTGATCGGCGCCGTCTACCTCGTCTGGCTGGGCTTTCGCACGTTCCAGGCCGCGCGCCGCGAGGCGAAGACGATGCTGGAAGGCGGGACGCCGACGCCCGCCGTCGGTGCGCGACGCGCGTTTCGCGAAGGCGTGCTGGTCGAGGCACTGAACCCCAAGACGGCCGCCTTCTTCCTGGCCTTCATTCCGCAGTTCGTGAATCTCGGCGCCGGCCACGTTGCCCTGCAGTTCATGGTTCTCGGCTTCATATCGGTGACGCTCAACACGCTGGCCGATGTCGTGGTCGCTTTTGCGGCGAGCCGAATCCGGGAAAGCGCGACCGGGCGCTCAGGCGCGATCCGCCGCCTGCGGGAGGCGTCAGGCGGCGCGATGATCGCGCTTGGCATTGGTCTCGCCATAGCCAAGCGCCCTGCCCTCTGATTGCCTGGCCACGCTGATACTTTAGCTGCGCAAAGCCTCGCTGACGGCGTCGTCGAGGCGTTCGACGATCGCGTCGATGGCCGCGACGTCGCAGATGAAGGGCGGCGCGAGCAGCACGTGATCGCCGTTGGCTCCGTCGATCGTGCCGCCCATGGGATAGACGAGAAGACCGTTCGCCATGGCGGCCTTCTTGATGCGCGCATGCAGCTTCCGTTTCGGATCGAAAGGCTGCTTCGTCGAACGGTCCTCGACCAATTCGACGCCCATGAACAGGCCGCGGCCGCGAATGTCGCCGATATGGGGATGGTTGCCGAAGCGCTCGCCAAGCCGGCGCGCCAGATGCGCGCCCATGGCTCTCACATTGTCGAGCAGCCTGTCGCGGGCAATGACTTCCTGAACGGCGAGCGCCGCAGCGCAGGCCATCGGATGGCAGATATAGGTGTGGCCGTGCTGAAAGAGGCCTGAGCCATTGGCGAAGGCGTCGAAGATTTTCCGGCTGAGCAGCACCGCGCCGATCGGCTGATAGCCGCCGCCCAGGCCCTTGGCGATCGTCATCAGGTCGGGAGCGACGCCATCCTGCTCGCAGGCATGCAGCGTTCCGGTGCGGCCCATGCCGCACATCACCTCGTCGAGGATCAGGAGCACGCCGTAACGATCGCAGATGTCGCGGATGCGGCGCAAGTAATCCGCCACCGGCGGCACGGCGCCCGCCGTCGCGCCGACCACCGTCTCGGCGACAAAGGCCATGACCGTCTCCGGTCCGAGCTCAATGATCTTGTCTTCCAGCGCCTGCGCCGCGCGAGCCGCATAATCTTCATCGGTCTCCCCGGCTTCCTGGAAGCGATAGGCGAAACATGGGTCGACGTGATGGGTATCGATGAGCAGCGGCCGGAACTGGGCGCGGCGCCATTCGTTGCCGCCGGTCGCGAGCGCGCCGAGCGTGTTGCCGTGATAGCTCTGCTTGCGCGCGATGACGTTGCGACGCTGCGGCTGGCCGACCTCGACGAAATACTGCCGCGCCATCTTGAGCGCCGCCTCGACCGCCTCCGAGCCGCCGGAAACGAAATAGGCATGGCTGATGCCGGCCGGTGCGTCGGCGACGAGCCGGTCGGCCAAGGCTTCGGCGACGTCGCTGGTGAAGAAGCTGGTATGGGCGTAGGCCAGCGTGTCGGCCTGCCGGTGCATGGCGGCGATGACATCGGGATGGCCGTGGCCGAGGCAGGAAACGGCGGCGCCGCCGGAGGCGTCGATATAGGCGCGCCCATTGCCGTCGAAGAGCTCGATGCCCTTGCCGCCGCTGGCGACGGGGAGCACGGCGTTAATCTGGCGATGCAGGATATGGGTCATGATTTCCTCCGGCCGCGCGGCGGCAAGATGTGGATGTCGAGTTGGGAGAGCTGATCCTCGGTGCGGCGAATGGCGGCAAGCGCCTTGTCCCCGCCCTTGCCGGCGATCAGCGCCGCCAGGATCTCGCCGACGACAAAGGCCGGCGCCATGGCATGGAAGAAGGACGGGCTTTCCGTGGGCACGAGTACCGACAGGGCAGCCAAGCCGACGAGCGGTGACACGGCGCTGTCGGTCAGCGCGATCACCGGCACACCACCAGCCGCCGCGCGGCGGGCAAGATCGACGGTCAGCCTGGTGTAGGGTGCGACGCTGACAACGAACAGGACGTCTTCGGCGGTCGCGAGGCGAATGGCGTCGGTGCCGGCTCCCGATGCACCGTCCAGCATCACCGCCTTCTCGCCGAGGAAGGACATGACGTAGGAAAAATGCGCGACGACCGGGTGGCTGGAGCGCAGCCCGAGGCAGAATATCCGACGCGCCGCGTGGAGCCGCTCTGCCGCCGCCGCAAGCGTGTCGAGTTGTTCGGGTTCGCCAAGCCTTGCGATCTGCTCCGCCAGCGACCGCACCATCTCGCCGGCCAACGCCCGGTCGCCAACTTCCTGCTGGTGCGCGAGCTGTGTGCCCGCCTTGCCGGCGAAGCCAAGCTCGCCCTGCCGCATGGCATTGGCGTAAAGCGAGCGCAGCGGCTCGTAGCCGTCGAAGCCCAGCCGCTTGGCCAGGCGCACCATCGTCCAGGGCTGCAGGCCGGCGCGGCGCGCCTGCTCGCGCATCGACAACAGCGCGACGTCCTCGGGATTGTCGAGAAGATAGCGGGCAGCGCCCTGCAACTGCGAGGGCAAGCTTTCGAAGACCTCGACAATGGCATCGGTGAGCGGCGCGCGGATCATGCCGCAACCATAGACGCACATGCAGGATCATGCAATATATGTGGCATATATTGAATCTTTGCAACAAATGGAGCAATCGATGCCGGATCAAAATCGGGTCGCGATCGCCGTGGCGCCGAACGGCGGACGACGCACGAAGGCCGACCATCCTGCCCTGCCGATCAGCCCGGACGAGTTGGCGCATGTGGCGGCCGCCTCGCTCGATGCCGGCGCCGCCATGATCCATGTCCATGTCCGCGACCGCGACGGACGCCACCTGCTCGATGCCGAGGCCTACCGGGCGGCGATAGCGGCGATCAGGACGGGTGTCGGCGACAGGCTCGTCCTCCAGATCACCAGCGAGGCCTTGGGTCTCTATCGGCCCGAACAGCAGATGCGGGTGGTGCTGGAAGTACGCCCCGAAGCGGTTTCGCTGGCCTTGCGCGAGCTCGTGCCTGACCAAACGCATGAAGCGGCTTTCGCCGCCTTCCTCGAACAGTTGCGCAAAGAGAAGGTCGCACCGCAGATCATCCTCTATACGCCCGAGGAGGCGACCTATCTGGCGACGCTCAAGCAGCGCGGCCACATCCCCTTCGACAATCTGCCGGTTCTCTATGTGCTCGGCCGCTACACGGTCGGGCAGAAATCCTCCCCCGCCGACCTGTTGCCGTTCCTGGCGCCCGGCAGTCCGTCCTTCGGCCATTGGATGGCCTGCGCCTTCGGCGACCAGGAGACGGCCTGCGTGACGGCAGCCGCGCTGCTCGGCGGACATGCGCGCGTCGGCTTCGAGAACAATCTTTTCCTGCCCGACGGAGTCCTGGCTGCCGGAAATCAGGATCTCGTAGCGGCCACAAGGCGGACAGTCGAAGCCTGCGGACTCCCCCTCGCCAGCGCAGACACGCTTAGAGGCCAGTGGGGCGGCGCCTGAAGCATCTGAAGTTTGCTGACGGGCATCGCCGGCTGGCTCACTCCATTGCCACGTTTTGCAAATATCAAATGCATTCTGTTTAAAAATGCATTTTCAATTTGCGATACTGGCTTGGCGGTGTTACGCTTCCCAGGCAATTCCAACAAAAAGGGGAACCCGAAAATGAAGTTCGCACTTGCAAGCCTGACCGCCGCCGCGGCGCTCGCGGCAACGCTGGCGTTCGGCCAGCCGGCCTTTGCCGACGACCTGATCGTGGCAACGGACACCGCCTTCGTTCCGTTCGAATTCAAGGAAGGCGACAAATATGTCGGCTTCGACATCGACCTGTGGGCCGCGATCGCCAAGGATATCGGCGTGACCTACACGCTGCAGCCGATGGACTTCAACGGCATCATCCCGGCGCTGCAGACCAAGCAGGTCGATGTCGGGCTGGCCGGCATCACCATCAAGGACGAGCGCAAGAAGGTCATCGACTTTTCCGACGGCTATTACGACAGCGGCTTCCTTTTGATGGTGCCGGTCGACAGCACGATCAAGGGTCCGGATGATCTCGTCGGCAAGACGCTTGCCGTGAAGACCGGCACGTCGGCGACCGACTATGCCAAGGAGCACTTCAAGGGCACGGAGCTGCGCCTGTTCCCGAACAGCGACAACGCCTATCTCGAGGTCGCGACCGGACGCGCCGACGCTGCCATGCATGACACGCCAAACGTGCTCTACTACATCAAGACCAACGGCCAGGGGAAAGTGAAGACCGTCGGCCCGCAGATGATGGCGCAGCAATATGGCATCGCCTTCCCGAAGGGCAGCCCGCTCGTCGCCAAGGTCAATGCCTCGATCACCAAGCTGAAGGCCAACGGCACTTACGCCGACATCTACAAGAAGTGGTTCGGCGCCGAGCCGCCGAAGAGCTGATCACAAGGGTTCCCCTTGGATCTGATCACCGGGGTTCCCTGGATCTCCTGGCGCGCCGGCATGGCCGGCGTGCCTTCCCTGAAGGATGGCTCTCATGGATTTCGACTGGTCCGTCATCTGGCAGGCCCTGCCGGAGCTGTTTAAAGGCGCCCGCCTCACCGTGCTGATCGCGCTCGCCGGGCTCGCCGGCGGGCTGGTGATCGGCTTTGCCGCCGGGCTGGCGCGCGCCTACGGCAACATCGTGCTCAACGCCATCGCCATGATCTATGTCGAGATCATTCGCGGCACCCCGATCATCGTGCAGGTGATGTTCATCTATTTCGCGCTGCCGATCCTGGCGGATGTCCGCATCAACCCGCTGGCCGCCGCCATCATGGCGATCATCATCAATGCCGGTGCCTATATCGCCGAGATCGTGCGCGGCGCCTTCCTTTCGGTGCATCGCGGATTGCGCGAGGCAGGCCTGGCGCTCGGCCTGCCGTTCTGGAAAGTGCTTTTCTACATCATCGGTCCGCTCGCCTTCCGCCGCATGATCCCGGCGCTGGGCAACCAGTTCATCGTCAGCCTGAAGGATACCTCGCTGTTCATCGTCATCGGTGTCGGCGAACTCACCCGGCAAGGCCAGGAAATCATGGCGGCCAACTTCCGCGCCGTCGAGATCTGGTCGGCCGTCGCGATGTTCTACCTGATCATGACCGGCACGCTTACGCTCATCCTCCGGCTGACTGAAAAGAGGATGCGCATCCTGTGAGCATCGTGGCGTTCAACAAAGTCACCAAGCGCTTCGGCCAGGTTACCATACTCGACCAGGTGGATCTCTCGATCGAGCCCGGCGAGAAGGTCGTCCTGATCGGTCCCTCCGGCTCCGGCAAATCGACGCTACTTCGCTGCATCAATGCGCTGGAGGAGATCAATGGCGGCGACCTCGTCGTCGACGGCATCAGCGTCAAGTCCGGCGGGCGCAAGGTCCGCCTGATCCGTCAGGAGGCCGGCATGGTCTTCCAGCAGTTCAATCTGTTTCCGCAGATGACGGCGCTGGAGAACGTCGCTTTCGGCCCGCGCCGCGTGCGCGGCGAAACGCGGCAGGCCTCGCGCAAGCAGGCGCTGGAGATGCTTGCCAAGGTCGGCCTTGCCGAGCGGGCGCATCACTATCCGAGCGAGCTTTCCGGCGGCCAGCAGCAACGTGTGGCCATTGCGCGCGCGCTCGCCGTCAAGCCGAAGCTGATGCTGTTCGACGAACCGACCTCGGCGCTCGATCCCGAACTCAGGCACGAAGTGCTGCGCGTGATGCAGGCGCTGGCCGAGGAAGGCATGACGATGATCGTCGTCACCCACGAGATGGCCTTTGCCCGCAAGGTCGGGACCAGGCTGATCTTCATGGAAGGCGGCAAGATCGCCGTCGACGGCGAGCCGCGGGAGCTGCTTGCAAACCCGCAAAACCCGCGCTTGAAAGAGTTTCTCCAGCATGTTGCATGATGCCGGCCGCCGGCTTTCCTTCATCGATGTCGCGGGGTCGCCCTATGATGTCGGGGCCGCCCTCGGGCGCTTCGGCCGGACGGCGCTCAACGACCATTTCCAGACGTCGGCCGCATGGCGCGAGCTCAGCACGAGGCGCGCCGATCCGCGCATCGGCACGATGGCGACGATCGTGCGGGAACGGTTTCCACGATACTGGGCCGAACTACAGGGCCTCGCCGCCGGGCTCGAATTGGCTTTCGACGACGTCTTCCTGTGGAACTGCCGCGGCGACATCTGGGCAATGGCGCCGGATGGCTGCACGACCGTGCAATTGCCTGGCTCACCCCATGTCATCGGCCACAATGAGGATGGCGACCCTGATTTCGCCGGCCACTGCGCGCTGGCCCATGTGACGTCCGAGGGCGGCAATCAGTTCACCGCCTTCGTCTATCCCGGCTCGCTGCCCGGGCATACGTTCGCGGCGACATCGGCGGGGCTGCTGCAGACGGTCAACAACATCAGGCCGCTGGCCGGCGGCGCGGGAGTGCCGCGCATGGTGCTCGCCCGCGCCGTGCTCGACGCACCGGACCTCGACGCGGCGATGGCCCTGCTCAGATCGGCGCCGCGCGCCGGCGCCTTTCACCTGACCCTGGCGCAGGCGGGCGACGAGCGGTTGCTCAGCGTCGAGTTCACCGCCCAAGCCCTGTCAATCGATCGCGTGGAAGCGGCGCGTGTCCACTCGAACCACCTCATCCATGCCGACACCGGGCGAATGTCGCAGATCGTCACCGGCTCGTCCGGCGTGCGCCAGCGCCGAGGCGAAGCGCTGCTGGATCAGACGCCTCACTCTGAACCGCAAGGCCGCGCGCTCGGCATATTGTGGGACGCGGCCGACCCGGAGCTGCCGATCTATCGCACCGACCCCGCCGATAGCGATGTCGAGAACACGCTTGCCAGCGCTGTCTTCCGCGTCGGGGCTGACAAGGTCGAGTGGGCTGTCTACGATGCAGCATACGAAGCAGCGCGCTTTGAGATGCGGGAGGGGCTGGTCCCTGTCGCGGGGTAAGCAGGAACGATGCCAGAGGAAGCCGTTGCGGAGCCGCCGCGCACCATCGAGGATCTGAGGGCACTGGCGCTCTCGGTCGGCCGCGACGAAGCAGGCTTTTCCCTCGGCTCCAAGGCGCATGATGTCTTCGCCAAGCTGGTCGAGGCGCCAGAGCAATCGGCCGTCCGCACCATCTCGGAACTCGCCGATCAGTTCGGCATCAATCCGTCGACGCTGACCAGGCTGGCGAAGCGTCTCGGCTTCGAAGGTTTCAGCGATTTCCAGGCGGTCTTCCGCAAGGCCATCGCCAACGACCAGCAATATTTCTACAGCCGCCAGGCCGGAAGGCTGATGGCGACGCCATCGGCGGGCGGCGCCGAAATCGAGGTCTTCGAGCAGTTGGCGCGCGAAACGGCGGCGAATGTCGACGGCTTCCTCGGCCAGTTGGACAGCGCCTCGCTGAAGGGCGCGACCGCGCTGCTGGCCAGCGCGCGCCGCGTGCGCGTCCACGGCGTTCGCCAGTTCCATTCGCTGGCGAGCTTCCTCACCTATTGCCTGGGCATGGTGCGCTCGGACGTGGCGCTTCTGGACGCGCCGCGCCTCGGCGTCGCCGAAGCCCTGTCACAGCTTGAGCCGGGCGACGTCGTCATCATCGCCAGTTGCGCGCCCTATACGCGCAGCGTCGCCGAGGTCGGCCGCGTTGCCGCGGCAAACGGCCAGAGCGTGATCGCGATCACCGATTCCCGATCCTCGCCGCTCGTACCTCCGGCCGAGCATGCCTTCTTCATTCCGCATGCCAGCAGCTTCTATTCGAACAGCATGGGCGCCTATGTCGTGTTTTGCGAGGCGCTGCTCAACCTTGTCGCCCGCGAGCTGGGCGACAAGGCGCTGAACTCGCTGGCCGGGCGCGAGCGGCTGATCGCCGAGATGAACATCGAGATCGGCTGAGCGCCGCCCTGGTTGCGACGCGACCCTACCGCCCCCTGGCCAGGCTCCCCAGGATGCCGCGCACGATGGCGCGGCCGACGGAGGAGCCGACCGAGCGGACCACCGACTTGATGGCGGCTTCGGCCACGGTCTGGCGGTTGGAAGACCGCCGGTTGCCTGTTCCCAAAACATCGTCGAAGCCGGGAATGGTCCAGCGCGAGCCGCCGCTGTTCTGCTGCTGCGCCTCGGCATCCTGCGCCTCCTTGGCCTTCTTCTGCAGCATTTCGAAGGCCGATTCGCGGTCGACGACCCGGTCGTACTGGCCGGCGACGGGGCTCTCGGCGATGATCTTGCGGCGCTCGTCGGGCTTGATCGGGCCGAGCCGCGAGGACGGCGGGCGGATCAGCGTGCGCTGGACCATGGCCGGCACGCCCTTGTCCTCCAACATCGAGACCAGCGCTTCGCCGGTGGCGAGCTGGGTGATGGCGGTGGCGCAGTCGAAATCGGGGTTGGGCCGGAAGGTCTCGGCGGCCGTGCGCACCGCCTGCTGCTCGCGCGGCGTATAGGCCCGCAGCGCGTGCTGGACGCGATTGCCGAGCTGGGCGAGCACCTTTTCCGGAATATCGAGCGGGTTCTGGGTGACGAAATAGACGCCGACGCCCTTGGAACGGATCAGCCGCACCACCTGCTCGACGCGGTCGATCAGCACTTTCGGCGCGTCCTCGAACAACAGATGGGCCTCGTCGAAGAAGAACACCAGCTTGGGCCTGTCGAGATCGCCGACCTCGGGCAGTTCCTCGAACAGCTCCGACATCAGCCAGAGCAGGAAGGTGGCGTAGAGCCTGGGATTCATCATCAGCTTGTCGGCGGCCAGAACGCTGATCGCGCCACGGCCGTCGCGCGTGGTGCGCATGATGTCGGCGATGCGCAGCGCCGGCTCGCCGAAGAAGTTCGCGGCGCCTTGGCTCTCGAGCACCAGGAGTGTGCGCAGGATGGCGCCGACCGACGGCTTGGTGACATTGCCGTAGCGCGCGCTGAGCTGGTCGGCGCGATCGGCCATGTTGGCGAGCAGCGCCTGCAGGTCCTTGAGATCGAGCAGCAGCAGCCCCTCTTCATCGGCGATGCGGAAGGCGATGTTCATGACGCCCTCCTGCGCTTCCGTGAGGTTCATCAGCCGCGACAAAAGCAACGGCCCCATTTCCGAGATGGTGGCGCGGATCGGGTGGCCCTGCTCACCGAACAGATCCCAGAAGATGACCGGGAATTCCTGGAACTGATAGGGATCGAGCTTCACCTCTCCGGCGCGCTTGACCAGGAAGTCCTTGGCCTCGCCCATCATGGATATGCCGGAAAGGTCGCCCTTGATGTCGGCGCAGAAGACAGGCACGCCGGCATTCGAAAAGCCCTCGGCAAGGATCTGCAGGCTGACGGTCTTGCCGGTGCCCGTGGCTCCGGTGACAAGGCCATGGCGGTTGCCGTAACGCAGCAGCAACTCTTCGGCGCGCTGGTAGGAATCGTCGGGTTTGCGGCTGGCACCGATGAAGATGCTGGTCTCGTCAACCATATCTGGTCTCCGCAATCTGTTCCGCTCAAAGGCCTCAACCCGAGGTATAGTAACGCCAGCCGCATGCGGCAATGCCCGGTATCGATTTGGGGCGCAGCGAATTTGGCCTTTGGCGCTTGCGGATTGCGCGCATGTTTGGCAATCGGTTGGCAGGCCGCGAGAGAACCCGGCCGGATGACGCATTGTGATATCCGGTTCCTGACCTTAGATTGGCTGGACCGGCAGATGCGGCCGAGAAGCGAGGAGAGCGATGGGCGCCGGCGCCTTGACCAGGGATGTCGACCTTCCGAACCCGGACGCCAAGCGTTGGCAGGCGCTGGCGGAAAAGGCGCTTGCCGGCGGTTCCTTCGAGGAAAAACTCGTCTCCCACACCGATGACGGCATCCGTATCGAACCGCTCAGCCAACGTTCGACATCCGCCGAGCCATTGCCGCGCACAAATCCGACCGCGCCCTGGATCGTCAGCCAGCGCGTCGACGACCCGGACATTGCCCGAGCCAGCGCGCAAGCCCTGGAAGACATCGAGCAGGGAGCGACCGGCCTGTCACTGGTTTTCGAGGGCGCGCCGAATGCCTTCGGCTACGGCCTGCCGCGCACCGCCGAAGCGCTGGAAAGGGTGCTCGACGGTGTGCCGCTCAACCGCGTGCAGGTGCGCATCGACGCGCATCCCTGGAGCCGCGCGGTGGCCGACTGGCTGCTCGCTTTCCTGAGCCGCCGCCGCTCCGATCCGACCAAGCTCAACCTTTCCTTCGGCATCGACCCGGCGGCGATCTTCGCCGGCACCGGGCGGTTGCGCACCTCGATCGAGGCGCTGCAGGAATCGATGCCGCAATCGCTGGCGCATTTCTTCTCGATGGGCGTGCCGGGCGTGCTGCTCGAGGCCGATGGCCGCGTCTTCCACAATGCCGGCGCCACCGAGGCGCAGGAGCTCGGCACGATGATGGCCTCCGTCGTGTCCTATCTCAGGATGTTCGAGAAGGCGCGCCAGCCGCTCGTCTATGCAGCCCCCCATATCGGCTTCGCCCTCAGCGTCGACCAGGACCAGTTCCTGTCGATGGCCAAGGTTCGGGCGTTGCGCAAGCTGTGGACGCGCATCCAGGAAGCCTGCTCGATCCCGGCCTCGACCGCCAGCGTCCATGCCGAGACCTCATATCGCATGATGACGATGGCCGACCCGGAAACCAATATCCTGCGCACGGCGATCGCGGCCTTCGCGGCGGCAACCGGCGGCGCCGATTCGATCTCGATCCTGCCGCACACGATCGCGCATGGGCTGCCGGCCGGCTTTGCCCGCCGCATCGCCCGCAACGCCCAGCTCATCATGGCAGAGGAGAGCCATATCGGCCATGTCGCCGACCCCGCCAGCGGCTCGGGCGCGGTCGAGGCGCTGACCGACGGTCTCTGCGCCGCGGCCTGGGAAGAATTCCAGCGCATCGAGGCCGAAGGCGGTGTGCTCGCCAGCCTGCAGCAGGGCTATATCCAGAATCGCGTGCAAACCGCCGCCGCCAAGCGCAACGGCGCTTATCGGTCGGGCGAACGCGGCATTGTCGGCACGACGCTTTACCGCGTCGGAACGGAGCGCCCGGTCGAGACTCTGCCGCAGGAGCGGTGTCCGGCCCTGACCGAAGGCGTCGCGACCTGCGAGCCTCTGTTTCCGGTGCGCATCGATCAGTCGATCGGAGCCGGATCATGATCCCGGATTTCAGCCAGATCGGCTGGTCGGCGCCACGTCGCGCGCCGGTCGAGCTCAAAGGCCAGCGGATGACGCCGGAGGGCATCGCCGTAAAACATCTTTACACGCAAGGCGACCTCGAGGGGCTCGCCAATCTCGACACCTATCCGGGCATGCCGCCCTTCGTGCGCGGCCCCTACCCCACCATGTATGTCCAGCAACCCTGGACGATCCGGCAATATGCCGGGTTCTCGACGGCGGAGGAATCCAACGCCTTCTACCGGCGCAACCTCGCCGCCGGCCAGAAAGGCCTGTCGGTTGCCTTCGATCTCGCCACGCATCGCGGCTATGACAGCGACCACCCACGCGTCGCCGGCGATGTCGGCATGGCGGGCGTGGCGATCGATTCCATCCTCGACATGCGCCAGCTGTTCGACGGCATTCCGCTGAACGAGATGACGGTGTCGATGACCATGAACGGCGCCGTGCTGCCGATCATGGCGCTGTACATCGTTGCGGCGGAGGAGCAGGGCGTCGCGCAGAAGGATCTCACTGGCACCATTCAGAACGACATTCTGAAGGAGTTCATGGTCCGCAACACCTACATCTATCCGCCGAAACCTTCGATGCGGATCGTGTCGGACATCTTTGCCTACACCTCCAGGCATATGCCGAAATTCAACTCGATCTCGATCTCCGGCTACCACATGCAGGAAGCCGGCGCGACCGCCGATCTCGAGCTTGCCTACACGATCGCCGACGGCATCGAATATGCGCGCGCGGGCGTTGCGGGAGGCCTCGACATCGACCGCTTCGCGCCGCGCCTCTCCTTCTTCTGGGCGATCGGCATGAACTTCTTCATGGAGGTCGCCAAGCTCAGGGCCGCAAGGCTGCTCTGGTCGAGCCTGATGAAGAAGAATTTCGCGCCGAAGGACGAACGCTCGCTGTCGCTGCGCACCCATTGCCAGACCTCCGGCTGGTCGCTGACGGCGCAGGACCCCTACAACAACATCACCCGCACGATGATCGAAGCGATGGCGGCGACGCAGGGACACACGCAGTCGCTGCACACCAATTCCTTCGACGAGGCGATGGCGCTGCCGACCGACCATTCGGCGCGCATCGCCCGCAACACGCAGCTCATCCTGCAGAAGGAATCCGGCACCACACGCATGATCGATCCGTGGGGCGGCTCGGCCTATGTCGAGCGGCTGACGCATGACCTGGCGGCGCGCGCGCTTGCCCATATCGAGGAAGTCGAGAGCCTCGGCGGCATGGCGGCGGCGATCGAGCAAGGCATTCCAAAGCTGCGCATCGAGGAAGCCGCCGCCCGCACCCAGGCGCGAATCGATTCCGGCGAGCAAATTCTGGTCGGCGTCAATGCGCATCGTCCCGAGGCCGATATCGAAGTCGATGTCTTGAAGATCGACAATGCCGAGGTGAAGGCCCGGCAACTGGCGAAGCTGCAGCGGCTCAAGGGCACGCGCGACGTCGCGGCGCTGGAGGACTCGCTGGCGGCGCTGACCCATGCCGCCGAGGGCAATGAGAACCTGCTGGAATTCGCTGTCCGCGCGGCGCGCGCCAACGCCACGGTCGGCGAGATTTCGCTGGCGCTGGAAAAAGTGTTCGGCCGCCATACGGAGGCGGTGCAGACGATCTCGGGCGTCTATCGCGACGCGCTCGGCGACAATCCGGCACTTGAGCGGTTGCAGGAGAAGATCGACGCGTTCGAGAAGAAATCCGGCGGCAAGCCGCGCATCCTGGTCGCCAAGATGGGCCAGGACGGCCACGACCGCGGCCAGAAGGTGATCGCCAGCGCCTTTGCCGATCTCGGCTTCGACGTCACCGTCGGGCCGATGTTCCAGACGCCGGACGAGATCGCGAAGCTTGCGGTGCAGCAGGACGTCGACATCATCGGCGCCTCCTCCTTGGCCGCCGGGCACCTGACGCTGATCCCCGAGCTCAAGGAAGCGCTGAAGAAGCTCGGCCATGCCGACATGCTGATCGTCGCCGGCGGCGTCATTCCGCCGCAGGATTACGACGCGGTGCTGGCGGCAGGCGCGGCGGAGATCTTCCCGCCGGGGACCGTCATCCCGGAAGCGGCGAACCGGCTGATGGATCGGCTGCTGGCCGAACGGTGAGGCTCTTGCCGATTTGCCTGAAAGGTTGTTCTATAGCAATCGACACAACCAGGGCGCGACGGTGTTTAAGACAATCATCCATGGACTTGAGGACGGATCAGGAGCCGTACTGCTGCCACGCGAAATGCTTGACAGCTTCAGGTTGGCGATGAGTTCCAGCTCATTGAAACCGACGACGGCCTCATTCTAAGGCCAGTCCGCCACGACAGCCGCGAACGGCAAATGAACGCCGCTCGCGTTGTCATGGACAAGTACGAACCTGCACTGCGGATGCTGGCAGAATAGAGGCGGCGGCTAATTCTCGGCCTTGTCCGAGAGCTTGACGATTTCCCATTCCTTGCCGTTGACCTTGACGACCTCGCCGACCTTCTTGCCGAACAGGGCCACGGCCATCGGCGAGACATGGGAAATGCTGCCCTTCGACGGGTCGGCTTCGTCCTCGCCGACGATGCGCCAATGCACCTTCTTGCCGTCGTCGCCTTCCAGCGTAACCCCCATGCCGAAGCGGACCACGTCGCTGCCTGGCTCCGGCACGGAAAGCTCGGCATTCTCGCGCCGCGCGGTCCAGTAGCGCAGGTCGCGGGAGACCACCGCGATACGCTCGCGGTCGCCCTTCCGCTCCGCCTTGGCCAATATGTCGCGCAAGTCGGCGAGATTGTCCTCGATCATCGCAAGTCCGCGCTCCGTCACCAGATTGCGGTGCGTGCTGACTGGACGTTCGCCGACGCCGGCAATGGCGTTTTCGCTGTCTTCTTCGCGGGTGAAAGCTCTGCTCATGCGATGAACTTAGGCTTGGCGAGGCGACTGCACAAGCGGTTTGGAAATGAGCCCGCCTTGGCACGATTCCTGCGACAGACAGGGCGAAACGCCAGGACCTGTGCCGATGTTGAACAGACGAACGCTGCTTGCCCGGACCGCCGGCTTCGCCGCCGCCGGCCTCTTCGCCGGCAAGGCAGCGGCGAAATCGCTGCCGGGCATCGAAATGGCCGCCATGCGCGGCTCGATCAACGCCACGGAGATCGGCGTGCAGCCCGGCGCGGTCGACGACCAGAGCAAGGTCTTCGCCAAGATGCTGACTGAAGCCAGCGATCGCGACCAGCCGGTGTTCCTGCCGCCCGGCACCTATCTCGTCTCGAACCTCAAGCTGCCGGCCCGCATGCGCCTGTCGGGCGTGCCGGGCGCAACGCGCATCGTCTATGGCGGCAACGGCCACCTGATGATGGCCGAGCAGGCCGAGCATATCGAGCTGAGCGGCCTGGTGTTCGACGGCGCCAACCGCTGGCTGGCCGATTACGCGCAAGGGCTGCTCGATCTGCGCCGCGTCGGCCATCTCGTCATCGACAATTGCCAGGTGACCGGCAGCGGCAAGAATGGGCTGGCGCTCGAGCATGCCGTCGGCCGCATCGGCCGCTGCGATATTTCCGGCGCGGCCGACGCCGGCATCTACTCCGTCGAGGCCGGCGGGCTGGAGATTTCCGGCAATAGCGTTTCGGATTGCGCCAATGGCGGCATCCTGGTGCATCGCTGGCAGGCTGCGGAGGACGGCACCATCGTCAGCGGCAACCGCGTGCAGCGCATCGGCGCGCGCAGCGGCGGCACCGGCCAGAATGGCAACGGCATCAACGCTTTCCGCGCTGGCAATGTGATCATCTCAGGCAATGTCGTCTCCGACTGCGCCTTCACCGCGATCCGCGCCAACAGCGCGAGCAATCTGCAGATCGCCGGCAACACCTGCTCGCGCTCGGGCGAGACCGGCATCTACTCGGAATTCTCCTTCGAAGGCGCGATCCTCAGCAACAATCTGGTCGACGGCGCCGCCAACGGCATCTCGATCGTCAATTTCAACGAGGGCGGGCGGATGGCGGTCTGCTCGAACAACATCGTGCGCAACCTCTCGACCACCGGTCCCTACACCGCGGACCCGCCCGGCTTCGGCGTCGGCATCAGCGCCGAGGCCGATACGACGGTCTCAGGCAATGTCGTCGAGAACGCGCCGCTCTACGGCATGCAGCTCGGCTGGGGCCCCTATCTGCGCAATGTCGTGGCGACCGGAAACATCATCCGCCAGGCCGGCACCGGCATCGTCGTTTCGGTCGTCGAAGGTTCCGGCACCGCGGTCATCTCGGACAACGTCATCGACGGCGCGAAAAACGGCGCCATCATCGGCCAGCGCTGGGCCGATCCGGTGACCGGCGATCTATCGCGGTCAACTGATACCGGCTATGCGCATCTCACTGTGGAGCGCAACAAGGTCAGTTAGGCCGCAGCGACGATGATGTGCGCCTGGATCTTGGCGGCAATTTCGCCACGGCCGTGCCTGTCGGCGATCATGGATTCGGCGTAGTCGGTCGCGGACGCCAATCGTCCCGGCTCCCTCGCCTCGATCTCGTTGCGAAGCAGGGTGCCCTGGCAGTAGGCGACCGCGGGAACGCGCGGCGAGGATGCGCGGCTCTGCTCGGCTATGGTGTCGATCGCCACGTCGGAGAAACCCGCGGCAGCCAGATCGTTACGGATTTGCGCCTTGTCGTGGTAGCCGTGCGGCGTACGCGCCAGGAAGCGCGGCGGATCGTGCGGAAAAATCCTGGCGAGAGCATTCGTCACGTCGTCGGCGAAGATATTCTCCTCGATGCGATCCCAGACACTGAACAGGAAATGTCCGCCGGGCTTCAGAACCCGCCTTGCCTCGCGATAGGCAGCGACGCGGTCGGGGAAGAACATGGCGCCGAACTGACAGCAGACGAGGTCGAAGGCCGCATCGTCGAAAGGCAGCTTCAGGGCATCCGCCTGGCGCCAAGCAATGCGGCTGTCGGGCCCCTGGCGCGAGGCCGCATAGTCGAGCATCGGCTGGTTGAGGTCGGTTACGGTGTAGCTGGCGCTGGGAGAAAGCAGTGGCGCCAACGCCCGGGTGACCGCCCCGGTTCCTGCGGCGGTCTCCAAAACGGCCAAGGGTGAAAAAGACGCTGCCCGGCGCGCGGTCTCGGCGGCATAGGCCTCGAAAATCAGCGGCACCATATGGCGATCGTAATTTTCCGGGATCGACCCGGCAAACACCTTGTCCGCTTCCAGCATGGCTACCCACCCGTCCGTTCGATGGTAGGGAGACTAGCACATAATTTTTTGTCTTGAGTTCACCCACGCGGCAGATGCGCGTCGGAAGTCGGCGTACTAGTTGAGCGCCGCCGTCGGCCGCAGCAAGCCGACCTTGGCGCCGATGCGGCTTTCGATTGCGGGATGGGCGAGTTCGGTAAGCTTTGCCGCAACCGCATCGTCGCCGCGCAGCAACTTTGCCAGCACCGCGGCGATCATCACCTCTGCCGCCCTGCCGGCGCCGTCATCGCATTTCAAGGCGATGCCGAGGCCAAGTTCGGGCAATGCCGCGCAATACACGCCTTCGGCGCCGGTCTTGACGAAGATGCGGCCGGGAGCGGCCTGCATCAGCGCGACATCGGCCTTGCCGGTGCCGGCAACCAGGAACGGCTCGGCCATGCAAGCCGAGAGCAGTCGCTTCGCGGCCTTGGCGCGCTCGGGGGCAAAGCCCCTGCCCGTCGCCATGCGGGCAAAGCCTCGGGCGAAGCTCTTCAGCGGCACGGCGTAGGTCGGGATCGAGCAGCCGTCTATGCCGCTGTTGTCGACGCCGTGCGCCGTGCCGGTCACGGCTTGCATCGCGTCACGCACCATCTCCTGCTGCGCATGACCCGCCTTGACATAGCCAGCGTGCGCGATGCCGGCGTGGACGCAGGTGCAAAGGAAGCCGGAATGCTTGCCGGAGCAATTGTTGTGCAAAGCGTTGGGAACGCCGCCGGCGCGGGCGAGCGCAATGGTGGCATCGTGGCTCGAGGGCCAATGCGCGCCGCATTCGAGCGCGGTCTTGTCGAGGCCGGCCTTGGCGAGCATCGCCGTCGCCAGTTCGACATGGGCGGGCTCGCCCGAATGCGAGGCGCAGGCCAGCGCAAGTTCGCGGTCGCCGAAACCATAGGCGTCGGCAGCACCCGATTCGACCAGCGGCAAGGCCTGGATGGCTTTCACCGCGGAGCGCGGGAAGACCGGGCGGTCCGTGTCGCCGATCTCCCAGACGGCCTTGCCGTCGGCGTCGACGACGCAAACCGCGCCGCGGTGCGCGCTTTCCACCACCGCGCCGCGCGTGACTTCGACCAGAACCGGATTTGTCATATTGCCTCCCGCGCGCGCCCAGAGGGCGCGCCTTAATGCGGGCCGCTTCTATCTGATCCGGTCGAGGATGGAAACGTAGTTGGCGACCGCCGCGCCGCCCATGTTGAAGATACCACCGAGCTTGGCCCCCGGCACCTGGATGCCGCCGGCTTCGCCGGTCAGTTGCATGGCGGTCAGCACATGCATCGACACGCCGGTGGCGCCGATCGGGTGGCCCTTGGCCTTCAGGCCGCCGGATGGGTTGACCGGCAGGCGACCGTCCTTGGCCGTCGTGCCGTCCAGCGCCAGCCTGGCACCCTCGCCGGGCTTGGCCAGACCCATCGCCTCATATTCGATCAATTCGGCGATGGTGAAGCAGTCATGCGTCTCGACGAAGGAGAGGTCGTCGAGCGTGACGCCGGCCTTCTTCAGCGCTTGCTCCCAGGCGCGCTCGCACCCCTCGAAGGAGAGGATATCGCGCTTGGACATCGGCAGGAAGTCCTGCACATGCTCATTGGCGCGGAAGGTCACGGCACGGCGCATCCTCAGCGCCGTCGCGGTGTCGGTGAGCACCAGCGCAGCGGCGCCGTCCGAGACCAGCGAGCAATCTGTGCGCTTCAGCGGACCGGCGACGAACGGATTCTTCTCGCTTTCCTGGCGGCAGAATTCGTAGCCGAAATCCTTGCGCATCTGCGCGTAGGGATTTTCGACGCCATTCCGGTGGTTCTTGGCCGCGATCATGGCCAGCGCATCCGACTGGTCGCCATAGCGCTGGAAATAGGCCTGCGCGATCTTGCCGAAGACGCCGGCGAAGCCTGCCGGCGTGTCGCCGTCTTCCGGCAGGTAGGATGCCTTGAGCAGGTTCTTGCCGATCTCGGGACCGGGCGTCGTCGTCATCTGCTCGGCGCCGACCACCAGCACGATGCGGGCGGCGTTGGCGTCGATGGCGCGGATGCCTTGCCGCACCGCTGCCGAGCCGGTGGCGCAGGCGTTCTCGACGCGCGTCGCCGGCTTGAAGCGCAGCCGGTCGTCGGCCTGCAGCACAAGGCTCGCGGTGAAATCCTGCGGCGAGAAGCCGGCGTTGAAATGGCCAAGCACGATCTCGTCGACATCGTCGGGGCCGATGCCGGCATGGTCGAGCGCCTCGACCGCAACCTTGGTGATCAGGCCCTCCAGCGTCTCGCCTTCGAGCTTGCCGAAGCGCGAATGCGCCCAGCCGACGATGCATGCGGTCATGGCAACCTCCATTTGCGCCGCAACGTAGCACGATCCTTCGCGGCACGTGACTCAATATTGTTCAATAGTGAACCGTTTTCCAGCCCAAGGCATGGGCCAGAACGACATGATCGGTTGATCCCAGCGTCGGTTTTTTATTGATTGACGCGTCAATAAAAAATAATCTCGCTGCGAACCGGATACCAAAATGCCAAAAATCGGAATGGAGCCAGTGCGCCGCAAGGCGCTGATCGACGCGACGATCTCGGCGATCGGCGAGCGCGGATCGCTGGATGTGACGATGTCGGAGATCGCGGGCCGCGCCGGCGTGTCGTCGGCGCTGGCGCATCACTATTTCGGCGCCAAGGACGAGCTGCTGTTCGCGACGATGCGCCATATCCTCGCCGAACTCAACACCGACACAAGGCGCGCGTTCAGCCTTGCCGCGACGCCGCGCCAGCGCGTTTCGGCCGTCGTCGCCGTCAGCTTTTCCGACGACCAGTTCCAGCCCCAGATCATCGCCGCCTGGCTCGCCTTCTATGTCGAGGCGCAGAAATCGACCGAGCTGCGGCGACTGCTGCGCATCTATGCGCGGCGGCTGCATTCGAACCTGATGAGCGGGCTGACCGGCATCCTGCCCCGGACCGAGGCCGACCGCGTGGCGGAAGCGACCGCGGCGCTGATCGACGGGCTCTATATCCGCCGCGCGCTGAAGGACGGCGTGCCGGACGCGCGGACCGCGATCGCGCTCGTGGAAGACTATCTCGAAACCAAGCTCAACGGACGGAGCCTGCCTTGACCACCCGGCGACCCAATTTCCTGATCGTCATGGTCGATCAGCTCAACGGCACGCTCTTCCCGGACGGTCCGGCCGAGTTCCTGCATGCGCCGCATCTGAAGGCGCTGGCCGCGCGCTCGGCGCGCTTCGCCAACAACTACACCGCTTCGCCTCTCTGCGCCCCGGGCCGCGCCTCGTTCATGAGCGGGCAACTGCCGTCACGCACGGGTGTCTATGACAACGCGGCCGAGTTCGCCTCGTCGATCCCGACCTTCGCCCATCACCTGCGCGGCGCCGGCTATTACACCTGCCTGTCGGGCAAGATGCATTTCGTCGGACCGGACCAATTGCATGGTTTCGAGGAACGGCTGACCACCGACATCTATCCAGCCGATTTCGGCTGGACGCCGGACTATCGCAAGCCCGGTGAGCGCATCGACTGGTGGTACCACAATCTGGGTTCGGTCACCGGCGCCGGCGTCGCCGAGACCACCAACCAGATGGAATATGATGACGAAGTCGTGTTCCTGGCGACGCAAAAGCTTTACCAGCTGTCGCGTGAGCAGGACGATGCGGACCGCCGACCCTGGTGCCTTACCGTTTCGCTGTCGCATCCGCACGACCCCTATGTGGCGCGCAAGCAGTATTGGGATCTTTACGAGAACTGCCAGGCGCTCGATCCGGAAACGCCGTTCATCCCGTATGATGAGCAGGATACGCATTCGCAGCGGCTCTACCGCGCCAGCGATTATGCGTCCTTCGATATTACCGATGAACAGGTACGCCGTTCGCGGCGCGGTTACTTCGCCAACATCTCCTATGTCGACGACAAGCTCGGCGAGCTTCTGGACGTTTTAAAGCGCACCCGCATGCTCGATGATACCATCATTCTGTTCTGCTCGGATCACGGTGACATGCTTGGCGAGCGTGGCCTGTGGTTCAAGATGAGCTTCTTCGAGGGCTCGGCGCGTGTGCCGCTGATGATCGCCGGCAGGGGCGTGCCGGCCGGGCCGATCGAGGCGCCGGTTTCCAATCTCGACGTGACGCCGACGCTCTGCGACCTCGCCGGCATCGACATTGCCGCGATCGAACCGTGGACGGACGGCCAGTCGCTGCTGCCGCTGCTCGACGGCAAGGCACGCACCGCGCCGGTGCTGATCGAGTATGCCGCGGAAGGCTCTAACGCGCCTCTGGTCGCGATCCGCGACGGCAAATACAAGTTCGTCCATTGCGAGCTCGACGCCCCGCAGTTGTTCGATCTCGCAGCCGATCCGCTCGAACGCGACAACCTGGCCGACGATCCGGCGAACGCCGCCCTGGTCGCTGCGTTCATGGAAAAGGTCAGAGCCCGCTGGGACATGGCCGCTTTCGACGCGGCGGTCCGCGAAAGCCAGGCGCGCCGCTGGGTCGTCTATCCGGCGCTACGCAACGGCGCCTATTACCCGTGGGATTTCCAGCCGCTGCAGAAGGCGTCGGAACGCTACATGCGCAATCACATGAACCTCGACAATCTCGAAGAGAGCAAACGGTATCCGAGAGGCGAATGATGGCAGACATTCTTGTCCCTACGCTTGATCATCTGAAGCAAGCCTATGCCGTCACCTCGACGGCCACGCAGGTGACGCCGCTGCTGGAGTCGGCGGCGTTGGCCAAGGAGACCGGCGCGGCGCGTGTCTTCGTCAAGCCGGAGTCGCTGCAATGGGCCGGCTCCTTCAAGGTGCGCGGCGCCTATTGGCGGCTGAACCGGCTGTCGCCGGATGAGGCGAGAAAGGGCGTGGTGGCCTATTCCTCCGGCAATTTCGCGCAAGGGTTGGCGGCCGCCGGCCAGGCTCTGGGCATTCCGGTCACCATCGTCATGCCGATCGACGCGCCTGCCGCCAAGCGCGACGCGACGGCCGGTTATGGCGCGCGGGTGGTGCTGACCGATCATGGCGACCGCGCCCGCGAGGAGGTCGCCGCCGCGAAAGCGCGGGAGATCGCCGAGACCGAGCACCTCACCTTGCTGCATCCCTTCGACGATCCGGAGATCGTCGCCGGCCAGGCCGGCGCCGGACTGGAAGCACTCGACCAACTGGCGGCGAAGAAGGCGCATGCCGACCTGGTGTTCTGCTCGGTCGGCGGCGGCGGGCTGATCGGCGGCGTCTCGCTCGCCTTCCACTATGTGTCGCCGAAGACCGAAATCATCGCGGTTGAGCCGGAGGGATTCAACGGCATGGGCTCATCGCTGGCGCATGGCGCGATCGAGACGATGCCGATCGGGCCGAAATCGATCTGCGACGGGCTGATGGCGCGCAAGCCCGGCGACGCACCTTTCGCGGCGGTGAGTGCCGCCGGCGTGCGCGGCGTCACCGTCGACGACGCCTCGGTGCGGCGCGCGATGAAGATCGCCTTCGAGCGGATGAAGCTGGTACTCGAGCCGTCGGGCGCGGCCTCGCTGGCGGCGCTGCTCGGCGGCAAGGTGGATGTGAAGGGCAAGACTGTCCTTGTGGTTGCAACCGGCGGCAACGTCTCGCTCGCCGATTTTATGGCGCATATGAACAATGCTTGAAGCGGATTTCGTCATCATCGGCTCCGGCTCCGCCGGCTCGGCCATGGCCTACCGGCTGTCGGAAGACGGCAAGAATTCGGTGATCGTCATCGAGTTTGGCGGCACCGATATGGGGCCGCTGATCCAGATGCCCTCGGCGCTGTCGATCCCGCTCAACATGAGCCTTTACGACTGGGGTTTCGCCAGCGAACCCGAGCCGCATCTCGGCGGACGCGTGCTTGCCACGCCGCGCGGCAAGGTGATCGGCGGCTCCTCCTCGATCAACGGCATGGTCTATGTGCGTGGACATGCGCATGATTTCGACCACTGGGCCGAACAGGGCGCCGCCGGCTGGGCCTTTGCCGACGTGCTTCCCTATTTCAAGCGCATGGAGGATTCCGACGGCGGCGAGGACGGCTGGCGGGGCAGAAGCGGACCATTGCATGTGCAGCGCGGCTCGCGGAAAAATCCGCTCTACGGCGCCTTTGTCGAGGCAGGCCGCCAGGCCGGTTTCGAGCTCACCGACGACTATAACGGCTCGAAGCAGGAAGGTTTTGGGCCGATGGAGCAGACCATCCTGGGCGGCCGCCGCTGGTCGGCGGCGAACGCCTATCTGAGGCCGGCCCTCAAACGCAAGAATGTTAGCCTGCTCAAGGGTTTCGCGCGGCGCGTGGTGATCGAGAATCAACGCGCGATCGGCGTCGAGATCGAAGCTAACAAACAGATTCAGGTCGTTAAGGCGCGGCGTGAGGTGATCGTCGCGGCGTCGTCGATCAATTCACCGAAAATCCTGATGCTGTCCGGCATCGGCCCGGGCGCGCATCTGCAGGAAAACGGCATAAAGGTGATCGCCGACCGGCCGGGCGTCGGTGCCAATCTGCAGGATCATCTGGAACTCTACATCCAGCAGGAATCGACCAAGCCGATCACGCTGAACTCGGTGCTCAATCCTTTCTCCAAGGCATTGATCGGCGCGCAGTGGCTGTTATTCAAGACCGGGCTTGGTGCCACCAATCATTTCGAGGCGGCGGCCTTCGTGCGCTCTGCTGCCGGCGTCGACTACCCCGATATCCAGTATCATTTCATCCCGGCGGCGGTGCGCTATGACGGCAAGGCGGCGGCGAAGTCGCATGGCTTCCAGGCGCATGTCGGGCCGATGCGCTCCAAGTCGCGCGGCTCGGTGACGCTGCGCTCGCCCGATCCGAGGACGAAGCCAGTGATCCGCTTCAACTACATGTCGCACCCCGACGACTGGAGCGAGTTCCGCCACTGCATCCGGCTGACGCGCGAGATCTTCGGCCAGAAGGCATTCGACGGTTTTCGCGGCAAGGAGATTTCGCCGGGCAGCCATGTGCAGACCGACGACGAGCTCGACGCCTTCATCCGCGACCATGCCGAGAGCGCCTACCACCCTTGCGGCACCTGCCGGATGGGTCGCGCCGACGATCTCACAGCCGTCGTCGATCCCGAATGCCGGGTGATCGGCGTCGAAGGCTTGCGCGTCGCCGACTCCTCGATCTTCCCGCGGGTGACCAACGGCAATCTCAACGCGCCGTCGATCATGACCGGCGAGAAGGCCTCCGACCACATCCTGGGCCGCACGCCGCTGGCGCCATCCAACCAGGAACCGTGGATCAATCCGCGCTGGCAGGTGGCGGACCGATAGGGCATTGTCGGGCGGGTGCCCTCCCCGCCCAGCGACCAGGAATGGAGAAAAACCATGCGCGCCCAGCCGACCGCATCGCACTACGTCAATGGCCGCTACATCGAGGATGAAGGCGGCGCGCCACTGCCCGTGATCTATCCGGCGACGGGCGAGACCATAGCGACGCTGCATTCGGCGACGCCCAATGTGCTGGAGCTGGCAATCGAGGCAGCCCGCGCCGCCCAGCCGGCCTGGGCGCGGCTGAAGCCGGTCGAACGCGGCCGCATCCTGCGCCGCGCCGCCGACATCCTGCGGGCGCGCAATGCCGATCTGGCGCGGATCGAGACACTCGACACCGGCAAGGCGATCCAGGAGACGCTGGTGGCGGATGCGCCTTCGGCCGCCGATTGCTTGGAATATTTCGCCGGAGCGGTCGCCGCCTTCAACGGCGAGATGATCGATCTCGGCGGGCCCTTCGCCTACACGCGCCGCGAGCCGCTCGGTGTGTGCGTCGGCATCGGCGCCTGGAACTATCCGATCCAGATCGCCGGCTGGAAGTCGGCGCCGGCTTTGGCCATGGGCAACGCCATGGTGTTCAAGCCCTCGGAGAACACCCCTCTGTCGGCGCTGGCGCTGGCCGAGATCTACTCGGAGGCCGGCCTGCCCGACGGGCTGTTCAACGTCGTGCAGGGCTATGGCGATGTCGGTGCCGGCCTCGTCGGGCATGACGTCGTCGCCAAGGTCTCGGTGACCGGCTCGGTGCCGACCGGCCGCAAGGTGCTATCGCTCGCCGGCTCGAAGATGAAGCACGCGACGATGGAGCTCGGCGGCAAGTCGCCGCTGATCGTCTTCGACGACGCCGATCTCGAGAACGCCATAGGCGGCGCCATGCTCGGCAACTTCTACTCCAGTGGCCAGATCTGCTCCAACGGCACGCGCGTCTTCGTGCAGAAGGGCCTGCATGACCGCTTCGTCGAGCGGCTGGTCGAGCGGACGAAAAAAATCCGCATCGGCGATCCGCTCGATCCCGAGACGCAGATGGGCCCGCTGGTCAACAAGGCACAGCAGGACAAGGTCGTCTCCTACATCGAAGCCGGCAAGCACGATGGCGCCAGCCTCGCCTGCGGCGGCAATGTGCCGTCGCTGCAGGGTTTCGGAGGCGGTTTCTTTGTCGAGCCGACGGTGTTCACCGGCGTCACCGACACCATGCGCATCGCGCGTGAAGAGATTTTCGGGCCGGTGATGAGCGTCTTGAAATTCGACAGCGAGGACGAGGTGATCGAGCGCGCCAATGACACCGAGTTCGGCCTGGCAGCCGGCGTGTTCACGCGCGACCTGCCGCGCGCGCATCGGGTGATCGCCGAGCTGCAGGCCGGCACCTGCTGGATCAACGCCTACAATCTCACGCCTGTGGAAATGCCCTTCGGCGGCGTCAAGCAGTCCGGCATCGGGCGGGAGAATTCCCTGGCGGCGCTGGCGCACTACTCGCAGCTGAAGGCGGTCTATGTGGAGACGGGAGACGTGGCGGCGCCTTATTGAGCTGGCAAACGGCTTTGGTCAGACTATCATAAATTGATAAGAATGGATAATCCAAAGGATGATGCCATGCCTGCCAGCTACAATATCGGCTCCCGTTATGAGGCATTCGTACGCGAGCTTGTCGAGAGTGGCCGCTACGCGAGCGCCAGCGAAGTGGTACGCGACAGCTTGCTTGAGGAACGCGAGGAGCAGCGGCAGGTGAAACTTGCTGCATTGCGTGAAGATATCCGTAAGGGGAAGGAAAGCGGGCCTGGCATTCCAGCGTCGGAGGTTCTTGACCGGCTGGAGGCGAAATACCGCGACAAAAGCCACACCTAGAGCAATTCCAGGAAAAGTGTGAGCGGTTTTCCGTACGGAATTGCGTAAAAACAAAGAGATAGAGCGGTTCGCCGTTTCTATGAAACGGTGAAACGCTCTAATGGCAGTCACCTTCTCACCCGCCGCCGCCAGAGATGTCGAGGAAATTGGCGACTACATCCATAGCGAAAACCCAGCGGCTGCCCGACGCTTTGTAGCGGCGCTCAGAGCGCGGTGCGATCGCATCGCCAACGCACCACGTGGGGCGCGCCTCGATACTCGTTGTCACCAGACCTACGATCTGTCCCGTTTCAGCACTATGTAATCTTCTATGTGGCTGAAGGTGACGATGTGCGAATTGAGCGAGTCGTGCACGGCGCTCGCGACATCGATGCTATTTTCGAGGTGGACGACGACGCGTAGCCGCTGGCGTCAACCTTCACCCCTTCTCCGCCGTCCCGTCCAGATACTGCGTCAGCGCACAGACCAGGTGATAGAAGATGCTCGCCGGCACCTCGGTCGCCAGCGAGCGGCCGCGCTCGTCGATGCGGTCGATCCAGAGGCCGAGCGGCGCCGGGTCTATGTGCCAGCGGAACAGGCGACCGACGCGCGCCTCGATCTCGGGCTTGAGGTCCGGCCCGCCCGAGCCGTCGAGCGCGATCGCCGCCTTGATCGCCTCGGCTTGCGGCCAGCTTCGCGAGACTGTGTCGAGCGGCAGCCCCTGGCGCGAGACGGCGCCGTAGGCAAGGCCGGTAGCGCGGTTGAGGCCGTTGGCAATGGCTGAGGCATAGAGTTTACGGGCAAAGGCTGTGAGCTCGCTCTGGCCGCTGCGGGCGGCGAAATCGACCAGCAGCGAGGCCCATTCGAAATGATGGCCGGGCTCGGTCCAGTTGGCCTTTCCGTTCGCCGCCGGCCTCCAGCCTTCGTCGAAATATTCGCCGAGCGTCCAGCTCTCGGCATCGAAGAAATGGCTGCGGAAAAGGTCGATGATGCGCGCCGCGCGGCGCAGATAGGCGCGCTCGCCGGTCGCCTGATGCCAGGCGAGAAAAGCCTCCAGAAAATGCATATGCGGGTTGGAGCGCCGCTCGTCCGCGCCGTCGGAGGTTTCCAGAAAGCCGGTCATGCGGCTGTCTTCGAGATGCGCGTCGAGGAAGGCAAACGTCTCCTCGCCGAGCCGCAGCGCGTCGGGATGGCCCGACATGTGGGCGTGGGCGAGCGCCAGAAGCACGCAGGAATGGTCATAGGCGTCCTCAACCGGATCGGCGACCGAACCGTCGATGTTGAGCGTGCGCACCCAGCCGCCACGCTCGGTACGGCCCTGACCGGCCATAAAGTCGATGCCGTGCGCGATCAGCCGGTCGGCCGGCCCATCCCAGCCTCGCTCCTTGGCGACCGCGAAGGCATAGACCTGACGCGCCTGCGTGCGCATGCGCTTGGGTTTCATCAGCGGCGCGGCGTCGAAGCCCAGCGCCTCATGAAAACCGCCATGGCGCTCGTCGACGCCAAGGGTCGACCATAGCGGCAGCGTCTCATCGAACAGCCAGTGGCGCACGCGCCGCCGCCAGGCGCCGCTCTCGATGACGCGGTCATGCGCCGGCGTGAACCTGGTCTCCAGCCGGCCGGATTTCTCCAACTGCTCGACAATCTTCTTGACGTGCTGGCTGTGGCTGACCGGCGCGACGAACGTGGCGTCGGCGGTGGAGACGACGGCCACGTCCTTCATGCCGATGGCCGAGAGCAGCCGCCCATCGCTGCGGATGTAGGAGTTCTCGCAATCGATGGCGACGACGTCTCCGACGATGACGTTGCCGTCCTTGTCGGACGGGCCGACGTCGAGCAGCGATTGCCAGGAGCCGAGATCGTTCCAGCGGAAGCCGGCGGGCACCATGGCGATGTCTTTCGCGCGTTCCATGATGGCGTAGTCGATCGAGGTCGACGGGATCGCGGAATAAAGTTCCAGCGGCATATAAAGGCCGGACAGATCGCTGGTCGCAGCCTTGTAGGCGGCTTCCGTCGCCTGCCAGATTTGCGGTTCATGGGCCGCGAAGGCGTCGCGCATGGCGCCGGCGCGGAACAGGAAGATGCCGGTGTTCCAGTAGAAGCTGCCGGTGTCGAGATAGGCTTGCGCGGTGGCGAGATCCGGCTTCTCGACGAAGCGCGACACGTCGAAGACACCGTCCTTGCCGGCCCCGACCTCGATATAGCCATAGCCGGTCTCGGGCTGTGTCGGCTTGAGGCCGAACACCACGAGCCGGCCGGCATTAGCCGCCGCCGCGCCCGCCTCGATGCTTTGCCAGAACTGGCGAGGCGTCGATATCTCGTGATCCGACGGCACCACCAGCACCAGCTCGTCGCCATATTCGGAGAGCGTGCGCAGGCTGGCCAGCGCCACGGCGGCCGCCGTGTTACGGCCCGTCGGCTCGAACAGCGGTCCGCCGCCGGCAAGATCGAGACCGGCAAGGTCGGCATGGACGCGCTCGGCGTGACGCTCCGCCGCGATCAGGAAGATCGGCGTCTCACCGTCGGGCCGCGCCGCCAGCCGGCGCAAGGTCTTGGCCAGCATCGAGCCATCGCCCGAGAAGTCGTGGAACTGCTTGGGGTTGTCCTCGCGCGACAACGGCCAAAGCCGCGATCCGACGCCGCCGCTCATGACAAAACTGACGATGCGCTGGCTCATGAACGACCTTGTCAAAAAGTCCGGCTCCGACGGCCTGGACTTACGACAAAAGCCTTTAAGCCCACCTTTACCCGACAGCCAAATCCTATGCCATTCAGGCAAGCTTCGCGAAAGAAGGGAAATGCGACGGAAGTGCTGTCATTGGCGCTTGCAGGATCGGAACGTGGCAGCTATAAGCCCGCGGTCTGGTCACGGAGTGTAGCGCAGTCTGGTAGCGCACCTCGTTCGGGACGAGGGGGTCGCAGGTTCAAATCCTGCCACTCCGACCAGAAAAAACAAGCACTTGGCTTTTCCCGAAATCGCTATCCGTCTCAAAGCAGGACCGCGGTCAAGCGTCGCCATAACTCGTGGGCAGATGGCGCTGCAGTTCCATCGCGTCGTGGAGAACGCGACCAATTCCGATGACCTGGGAGGTCATCCGGTAGAGGAGGAAATGGCGCGGTCGCAGGACAACACCATGTTCGGTCTTTGCGCTGTCCCGACTATAGCGCAGATGATAACTGCGGATATTGTTTCCCAGCTCCGCCCGGGGGATGCTTCCCACCCGTTCGGGATCGGCGGCAATGTCGCTCAGGGCCACGATCAGCAGCCGTTCATAACGGACACGCGCGATCTCGCCGAAATAGACTTCCGTGTGGGCGAGTATCTGGACGATGTCTTCCTGCGCGGCCGCCGAAAGCCGATATAGGACCATGGCCTTACAAGCCGGCTTTTTTCGCGCGCAAGCTTGCCTGTTGTCCTAGGCCACTCATAAATTCTTCGAGGCCGTCTTCAGTAACATCCTCGAAACGACCTTGCTCGATGTCGTGGAAGCCAATGGCGGCCGCCTCCTTGAGTGCGGCTAGCTTCGCGGCTTCCCTCGCCTCGCGCTGCTCGATCAGCCGCAAGCCATCACGCAACACCTCGCTGGCGTTCTGATAGCGCCCGGTTTTCACCAAACGGTCGATCACTTCCTCAAGGTGTTCTGTTAGGACAACATTGCGTGTCGGCATCGCGATATCCGCTCCAATTCAGCCAGCATAATACAGGGCATGGCATATTATGCCAATGAGCGTTGTGGTCGTCACCGTCGCTTGGGAGGATGGCTAGGCTGAGGAAACAGGAATCGCGCAACAATGCTCGACAATAGGTTCTCACTTTGACCTAATGGCAGCCCCACCCGATTTCGGATGCGCGGGGAATGTATAACGGCGAACCAAGGTTAAGAGTATGAAGTTCACGCCGACAACCATTGTACCGATGATTACGCTCCTGCTTGTTGCCGCCGGCTGCTCGTCGACCACCGCGTCGATCAGCCCGGCGAAATACGACAAGATGAACTGCCCGGAGCTCAACGGCGCGGTCGGCGACACCGCCACCGATATTTCACGCACAGCAATCGCCCGCGGCAGGGTCGCCAACACCCCCGTGCCGACGTGGCTGCTCGGCGGCGAGCGCGTGAAGACTGTGGTGGCCAATCGCGAAACCGCCCGGATCGACAGGTTGCAGCAACAGCAGCAGGTGATCGTCGCGACGCGGAGGCAGAGGTGCCCGGCCTCGCAGTAGCCGAACCGATCAGGCTTGCCGGGTTCAAGCGCTCATGCGGAACTTTGTCGTATCGATCGCGGCCTTCATCAGCGTCTGTGTATAGGCTTCACGCGGATTGTCGAAGATCTCCTGCGTCGGACCTTCCTCGACGATCTTTCCCTGCTTCATCACGATGATGTAGTCGGCCATGGCGCGAACCACCGCGAGGTCATGGCTGATGAACAGGTAGGACAGTTCGTGGTCGGCCTGCAGCTTGCG
>NZ_JBWGIO010000036.1:0-35070 GCF_057784215.1 Mesorhizobium sp. CNPSo 4661
ATAGGCATGATCGCCAGTGAGGTCCGCCGCCGCGCCGGCCGGCTCTCTGGTTTTAATCCGCAGGACATGGGGAACTTGGTGAACGGCTTCAGCAAGTGGCCGGAAGCGGCGGCTTGTCGCGAAGCTACAGCCACGATCGCCGGTGAGGTCTTTCGCCGTTCCGACCAACTCTCTGAATTTACTCCGCAGAACCTGGCTAACCTGGCAAACGGCTTCAGCAAGTGGCCGGAAGCGGCGGCTTGTCGCGAGGCCACAGCCACGATCGCCGGTGAGGTGCTTCGCCGTGCCGACCAACTCTCTGAATTTACTCCGCAGAACCTGGCTAACCTGGCAAACGGCTTCAGCAAGTGGCCGGAACAGGCGGGTTGTCGCGAGGCCACAGCCACCATCGCCGGTGAGGTTCTCCGCCGCGTTGACGAGCTCTCTGGTTTTAATCCTCAGGACATGGCGAACCTGGTGAACGGCTTCAGCAAGTGGCCGGAACAGGCGCAGTGTCGCAAAGCAGCGGCCGCGATCGGCATTGCGGTTCTTGGCCGCCGTGGGGACCGCACCCCCCGACCCTCAGACTTTACCCCGCAGGAACTTGCAAACCTTGTGAACGGTTTCAGCAAATGGCCGGAACAGGCAGAGTGTCAGGAGGTTATAGCCACGGTCGCCGGTGAGGTTCTGCGCCGTGCCGACAAGCTCCCTGGCTTTAATCTGCAGGAGATGTCGAACCTGGTGAACGGCTTTAGCAAGTGGCCGGAAGCGGAGGCTTGTCGCGAGGCTACAGCCACGATCGCTGGTGAGATGCTTCGCCGCGCCGACGGGCTATCTAATAATCTTATTCCTCAGGACTTAGGCAACTTGATGAATGGGTTCAGCAAGTGGCCGGAAGAAGGGGCGTGTCATCAGGCGACCATAGACCTCGCGCACCGACTCGGCTCGGCAAACCTCCGCTTCGGGGCCTTCACCACACCTACGCTCAGCATGATCGCCAATGGTCTGGCGCGGGAATGCCAGAGGGGAGAGGACGCCGGAGAGATCAACGAGACCGCTCTGCTGAAGGACCGGCTGCACAAGCTCGCCCACCACCTTCACTATGCCACTGATCGCCTGGAGCAGGCCAACGCTCTGACGATCGCCAACATTTTCAAGGCGCTGGCCAAGGCCCGGCTGTTTGACGATCTCGGATTGCTCGCACGAACGGGGTTGGATCGCCTTCAGGAACTGCATCGTGCGCCTGGATTTGCCGCCGAGAATAACCTGGAAACCGCGGGCAATCTGTGCGCCGCTCTGCTGCCGCTGGCGCGCAGCACGCACAAGCAGCTGCGCTGGCATCGCAGGCAGGCGCTCAACCTGCTCAACGATATCCAACCCGTCGTGGAACAAAAGATCCAGGCGCACCTCAACGCAAGCGATGCCGAGCGGCGCCGTGGACCGTGCTCGACCCGTTGTCCCGCCCTGTCGATCTATCAAGTGTTGAAGACCCGTGCGGTCCTCAAGAGGCTCTACAGACGCCCCTATGTCGAGGGCGACAGGTTCAGTTTGCGGAACAGGCAGCAGGAGTTGCAGCGGGAGACCAGAGGCATCCTGGAACGCACCCGCGATCTTATCGAGCGCGATCTTTCCAATATGAGCTGGAACGTGATCGCGGATATCGAGGCCGATAACCCGCTGGATGCGATAGATTCATTCCTGGAGCAGAATGCGGCAACCGTCCAAGCCCAACATCCTGCATCGGTCTTCGACGTGCATCAGGTGTTGCGAACCATGGATCACGAGCCCAGACCGCCGCAGGGCGATGCCGGACTGATGCGGTTGCCGGTCGTCGATATGCGGGGGCAGCGCCTCGCCACGGAGGCCGAGACACGATATTCGGTTTTTCATCGCCTGACCTCGGGGGCGGTGAAGGTGGTGGCGGTGCAACTGCCGGGAAAGCCCAGCACCTTCATGCTGACGCGCACGCTCACCGTCGAGGGTGTGCCGTACCGCATGGACCTGTTCGGCGGCAGCAAGTTGAAGCCGCCGAGATTGACACTGGCGCAGATCGCGTCACGTCCGCCAGGTGGGCGGCTCGAGCCGTCCGGAGGGAAGCTGCTGGCCATTCCCTATAGTGACACGGCAGCGGGCACCGACTTCGAGAGGCTGTCGCGCGCCTGGGCTCCGTTCAAAGAGGCCTATTATTACACGCAGCGCCGGGGGTTCGCCGCGCCACCGGCCATTCAGGGTCTGGGGCCGCACGACTACGCCCTGGAAGGCGCCTTCAAACTGTTGCTGCTGCCGGACCGCCCTGTGGGCGAGGCGCATCCTTTCCAGCTGACTGGGCCGAAGGGACCGATCGCCCTGCAGCCGCATGACGGCTGCGGCTTCATCAAGGCCTCGCTGGCCGCGCTGATGCCAGCTGTTCGCCGGGCCGTTTCGCAAGACGGCCCCGATCGGATGACCGCCTTTGGCGAGGGAAGGAGGTCGTCCGTTCCGGCCTCGGCACTGCAACATTATCCGCGCAGCGAACTGGTGGCGGAGGAGACGTGCGAGAAGGCCAGGACCTGGCTTGAGAGCCAGCAAGGGCGCGCGTTGACGTCCGAAGAGCTGTTTCGAACCGTGACGACCGGACATATCGACGGTCCCGGCGCGGTTGCCGTACCGTCCAGTGATGGCCGCGTCCATGTGCCGAAGCTCAAGAGCGAGACGTTGACGGGCAGGGATGGCGTGCTGATCGGCCGCTCGCCCTATGACAAGCCCAACCTGCGCCCGTTTGCCGCCGGGCAAGTCAGGTCGGCGGCGGACGCGGACCCGACCGCGGCGTTCCTCGATCAGTGCGTGGCCATCCAATACAGTTTGAATGTCGCCGAGAAGCCCGGCAAGGACCTGGCGGCTGGCGCTCCGACCTTCTTTGCCAAGGGCATTCTGATCGTGGTGCCGGACGCGATGTGGCCGGCCGACTACGCCGACCGTGGGCTGGTGATGTCTGCCGAGGACGTCAAGTGCCATTCGAACTGGACCACGGGCAAGGACCGCGCCAAGGCGGACACGCCGCTCGACTGCGTCGGCGTCCTGCAGGCGACGGAGGTGTTCGCTCCCGGCTCGCTGGTTGCCGTGCCGACCGGTGAACAGAAGAAGCTCGATGGCGATTTCGACGGCGACACGGTCGTTATCGTCGGCGACCGGCCGCAGCTTTATGAGCATGTGCGTCAGTTCGATCAAAAGGAGCAAGCGCGCGGCGTGCGCTCACTCAAGCCGCCCAAGTCGCACACTCCTGCCTTCGACGGCGAGCGTTACCAGTTCAGCCGCGCCAGCCAGATCCTCGCCGCCACGCAGAACGTCCTGGAAACCTATACCGGCCTGCAGCGAAGCTTTCTGGCGCAGTCACATGAGGCGCGCCACTGGTTTGCCGAGCGGGCCATCTTTGGCACCTACGAGGGCGTCAACCATGGGCTCAGGCTCGGCCTTCGTGAGCTGTTGGACCAGGACCAGGCGAGCCGGCAGGATATCCAGGACAAGCTCGACAGTGCCAGGCAGGAGATCGAGGTCGCCAGGCATCCGGTCGCCCGCGAAATTGCCGCTCTGCTCATTTCCGCCCTGGAGGCGTGGGCGGTCGAGCCGGATGCGCAACGCCGGCCCGAACCAGTCGAAAGCGTCAACGACGCTAACCCGGGGCTCAGCGCGGCACTGTGCGCGCTGTTCCCGGATCTGGCCGAGGCCTATGCGGCAACTGCCCAGCCACGCGAGCGCGTCCAGCTCTTGCTCAACCACTATCCCGCGCGCATCGATCCGCGCCCGGATGGTTACAATCCCGACGACCTCGTCGAAAGCGCAAACAATCTCCTGAGCCTCGGCGTCAAGGTCGGCACCGACGCCTATAAATCCGATACTGGCGCCCGCCTCTTCCTGAAGAAGAGCGCAGAGCTGCAGCGGCTGCTGCATCAGACGCCGGGCTTGAGGGCCGTGCCCTACGTCAAGGCTCTGGCGGCAACCCTCAACCAGGGCTGGTTCGATGTCGATGCCACTTTGGGGGACCTGAAGGGCAATCCCACCCTGGCGGCTTCAATCATGGAAGCCTCCATCAAACTCGTTGCGCAGCAGGGCATCTTGCCCAAACCGTCTGCGCCGCACCTTGGCAGCGCGGACGGCGCGACGATGACGCTGAGCCGCGAGCAGGCATCGCAGCGCGCCACCATCGAGGCTGCCCGCGCCAGGGAGGAAGAAGAGGAAATCACCGCGGCAGCGCTCGCCGTGGCCGCCAGCCTGGCGACAGCCGGCATCCAGGTGAACATGCCTCATATGAAGCGCCGCTTGAAATCGGAAGCCTCCATGACAGATCATCTGACCGGCATGAGCGCCCCGAGCGGCAGCGATGTGCAGCTGCTCAGCAGCGCCGTGCGCCATGTTTTCGAAATCCCCGACAAGGATTTTACGCGCGCCTTCAAGACCGCCATGCTGGCCTTCGAGGAGCGCGGCTACACCGAGCTCCAGACAACCAACTGGTTCAGATTGCGCGATCCGAGCTTCGTCGGCATCCAGAGCGTGCTCAGCACGCCGGATGGGTACCGCTTCCAGCTGGAGTTCCACACGCCAGGCAGCTACAAGGCCAAGATCTACAATCACGACACCTACAAGGAGCTTTTCGAGCTGCAGCAGCAAGCCGGCGTCGATGGGCTGGAGAAGGCCAAGGAACTGGTCGAGCGCGTGCGGGGAACCTGCAAGCAAGTTGCTATCCCCGATGCTGTCATGGACATCCCCCACTGGGGAGGCGAAGAGGGGACAACGGGCAGAACCAGTCTCGCCAGCTTTGGGGTGCGCAGCGTCGAACAGCGAAATCCCCAGACCGCCAGGTCACCGGTCGCAAAAGAGATCTTTGCCGCCCTCAATGGACGGCCGGTCGTGCTGGTTGGCATGCCGGGCGCCGGCAAATCCAGCATCGGTCCCATTTTCGCCAGGCGCCTGGGGCTGCCCTTCGTCGATACCGACAAAATAATCCAGACCCAGGCTGGCAAATCGATCACTGAGATTTTCAAGACCGACGGCGAGGCGCATTTCAGGGAGCTGGAGGCAAGTGTGATCGCGCGTCTGCTCGAGGCCGGCCCCGCCGTGATCGCCACCGGGGGCGGCTCGTTCAACGATGCGCAGAGCCGCAGCCTCATCAAGGAGAAAGCGGTCTCGATCTGGCTCAATACCAAACTCGAAGTGATCGAGAAACGCACCAGGAAAGATACCAGCCGCCCGCTGCTGCAAGGCCCCAACCCGCAGGACAAGATCGCCAGACTGTTGAGCGAGCGCCAGCAATTCTACAAAGAAGCCGATATCGAATTCATTCCATCCGAGAAACAGGATAGAAAGAACGCCAAGCCATGCGTGGAGAGTCTGCACGCCCACCTGTGCTCACAGGCGGGCGCCGCCCCTGGCCCTGGCGTAGAGTACGCCGATCGGCTGCCTGGGCCCGCAGCGCAACCCACCGCCCCGGAAAGGGAGCCGGACGGGCGCTTTCTTCCCCCCCATCACGCCCAGGTTGCGCAGACGAATGAACCCGCCTCTGGCTCGGGCAGCGCACTGCAGGGTCGGCTGGCGCTTGGCCCCACAGATTGGCTTACCGACGACCATATCAACGCGGATTACAGGCTCCTGGACCAGGAGTTGCAGGCACGCTCTCCCGATCTGGCCGCGCGGACGCGTCTTTGACCGGCAGCAGATGCTGGAGCAACGTTATCACCAGATCGACCAGGTCAGCGAACTGATGAGAACCCGGTCCTGCATAATGATAACCGCGCAAGGACCTGCTACGGCTGATGGGAGGGGAGGGCCCTTGGACGAGAGTGATCCGAAGGAAGAGCTGATCGAGACGATTATCCGAACATCGTCGTGGAGATCTTGCTTGCCTTTTCGCTCGGCTTCGTCACGCATTGGGCTGCCAAACCCATGCCATGGGGATTTTATGACCTGGTTGCCGTTGTGCCAATCCTGTTCGGCGTCGCGTTGCAGATGCGGGCGCTGTCCATGCTGCTCGACATCAGTTCGCTGTGCCGGCCCATCTGCACGGTTAACTCGTCGCCGCGCGTCCGAAGCACATAGTGTGGGGCGTCGATGGTTGGCTCTTACCGGCGCCTGAAGCGGATACCGGCACAGCAGACGGCCGCCAAAGGCCTTCCTATTCTCTGGAGCAGCAGCAAGGACGCCTTGGTGGCCGGTTCGAACGTATTCGCACGATTCTGAGCGGCGTCGCCGAGCAGGGCGGCTTTACATCGGACGCCTCCGCTATTGCGATGAATGCATGAGGCTGCTGTGTAGAAATCTCTTCTCATTCGCAGATAGGTGGTCAGCCCTTGAATTCGGCCCTTGGAAAGAACATATATTTTCATATACAGCCGTTTATGAGAAACTTTACGTTTATGTCAAAGAGTTCCACATCGCTTGAAATCCTCACTGATGCAACGGTAGTCGCGCTGGAAACGCTTGGCTCTCATCTGCGCATCGCCCGCGAGCGTAGGGGGGACAGCCTGAAGACCATGGCCGCGAGGATGGGGACTTCGATCCCTACGCTGCGCAGGATGGAGATGGGCGACGCAAAGGTGTCGATAGGGGTTTATGCCGCGGCGCTCTGGATATTTGGTAAGTCCGAAAATCTCGCTGAAATCCTCAAACCGGGAGAGGACGAGTACGCGACAATGCTCGATGTGAACCGAGCAAGCCGAAAGAGAGGGTAACATGGGCGACTTCCGGGGAAATTCGCTTGCGGTCTGGTATCTTGAAAACCCGCTCGAGCCGCGCTTGGTTGGGCGGGTGAAGCTCGAGACTAGCAATCGGAGATGCCTTCTTGAACTGGATGACGAGTGGAGGCGTTCGGGATTCCCTCTCTCTCCGGATCTCGCCCATGACAAGAAGGTGCATGCTCCCTTGAAGGACATGGTGGCTCCTGGCGCAATCGAAGACGCTATGCCGGATCGCTGGGGGGAACGTATGATCAGGGTCGTCTCTCGCCCCCCGCGCATGAGCCCACTCGACAAGCTCTGGTATGCGGGCGACCGCCGTTTCGGTGCGCTTGGGATGTCTTCCAGCTTCGATGAATATCGTCCCGTCGACGAACAGCCACTCATGAGTGTGGATTCTCTTCAGGAAGCGGAGGCGCTGATTGCACGCGTCCTCGAGCGTGAACCTCTCAGCGAGCGAGAAAGACAGCTCATCGCCAGCGCCGGCAGCATGGGCGGCGCCCACCCCAAGATGCTGATCGAAGCTGACGGAGAAGAGTGGATCGCCAAGTTTCCGCGCGGCAGCAACGTGGATCAACTCCTTGTCGAGCATGCCTGCATGGAACTGGGGCGCCGAGCCGGATTATACGTCGCATCGTCACGGGTCATGCCCGGCGGTATCGATCATATTCTGACGGTCCGTCGTTTTGACCGTGTTGGGGGTCTGCGCGTCCACGCTGTTTCAGCACGCACGATGCTGGCCTCGGAGGCCGACGACAGCTATGCCACCATCGCGGCGATTATCCGACGCCATGGAGTCGCCGACTGCATCCAGTCGATGCAACGAGAACTTTTCCGCAGAATGGCGTTCAACATCATGATAGACAACACTGACGATCACACGAAGAACCACGCCTTTCTCCATACCGAGGACGGATGGCTGCTTTCGCCGGCTTTCGACATTTCCACTCAAATGAACGGTCTCGGACAACAGGCGATCCAAATCTCTCCGAGCCCCAGGTTTCTGAACGATTTCAGCATCACACACGCCATGGCGGCGGCGGCTCACTTCGGCATGTCAAAAGAGGATGCTCAGCACGAATGGAACCAGGTGGCCGGATGGATCGGAAGATGGCGGGACATCTTTTCAGAATGCGGTGTCGCCGGAGTCGACATCGACTACCTCGGCGACATCTTGGATTCGCCGGCGATGCTCGAGCATCGCCGAGAGGCTATAGGACCGTCTGATATCGGTTCACCTGACGCGCTGAACGGCAGATGTAGCTCCTAAGCTGGTACGTTCGCGGGGGCTGAACTTGGTGTCAGTTGCAAACCTAACAATAATGCCGATGCGGAGCACGCCCTGGAGGCGGGCCTGCGCCTTCGCACGAAGACGGCCAGGCATCTCCAGTCGCTAAGCCAGAACCGGGAATATCTCGTCACCCGTTACGGCCCGGAACTGGCGGCGACTAAAGGCAAACTGCACCGGTTTCAATGATATCCGGTCCAACAACTTCTAGCGTCAATTTGGGTACAGGCCAAAGAGCCCAGGACGATGGGCTTCTTGTGCATTTTCATGGAATAGAGGTATGGTCTTCCTCTTCTCCGAGCCGCAGGCGCTGTTGCGCTAGGGCGAAAGACCATTGCCTGCCAGCAGGTTTCGTGAAAGCTTTGTATCCACACGCTGGCGTAATCACCATCGTCCCACTTGTCTGGCGTTTGCCACAGGAAAAGATGAGATTTTGGATGCGGTGGAAATTGCCGATCGGTAGCCTGCTCGAAAGGCTTTCGGTGGCGGAAACTTAAAAAGTCTAGACATCTGGCGCGGGGATGGCATCTGTAGCAACCCGCAGGACCTCGCTCTCCACAATGCCGTCGCATATGGATGGAGACGCTTCGCCATTGATGGCTGCGCTGCCCTGTTGAGCGCGGTTCCCCGTGGATCAGTTGGAAGATTGGCGGTCGGTTACAGGGAATGACCTGAAAGTTTTAGCCTCCGTGAACCCTGGCTTGCAGGGAGCGCCTCGGCGGCGGAGGGGCATCCGCGGTCTGCACGGACGAAGAGCAGGAAGGGAGATGCCGCCGGCGAGACTTGCGGTAGTAGAGGGCCGCCCCCGCCTCACTCCCGACCAAAGCAAACATAGTGTACAAAGGCGGAAGCACCGAAATAGAGCCGATCCTCGGCCGTTGAGCATTCGTTTAACGAACCAACCCGTCAATGTAAGGCCCGCTCGGCCCACTGCGCAGATGCCCCAGCATCTTCGCTGCCGAGAAGTACGTCTCCAACATGTCCGTCTCCGTATGTGACCGGCCATCAGTGGCCGACCCAACGGGGCCGCACGGGCGACTTCTAATGGAGAGCTCGAGAGCGGCAATACACAGGAAAATACGGTGATCGCGATTGCCAGCTCCCCATTACCGGCTTTGCCCATAAGGCAGGAGTTGTAGGCGATGCGTGTGGCTCCGCAGTCATCGCACTGCTCGACGTGGCCGCCGAGCACAGCCGTCCGGCATGCCGTGATCGCGCCCATGACGCGCCGCTCGACGCGGTCCAGATGCTCGGCACGGGCTTGCCGAAACGCTTCGCCGTGGCGGCGGAAGATATCCGCCACTTCCAGAACCGGAGCCATCAGGTCCGCTCAGCCGGGCGGCACGACCTCCAGGCGGAGCCGGTCCAGCGGACTTGGCGTATTGCTGATGGTCTTTGTGGCGACTTGGGCATAGCGCGCCGTGCTGGCCAGACTGGCATGGCGGAGCAGCACCTGGATGATGCGCACGTCGGCCCCGTTCTCCAGGAGATGGGTCGCGAATGTGTGCCGCAACGTGTGCACTGTCACCGACTTGCTCAAGCTGGCCGCCACACAAGCTGAACAGCAGGCGGCGTGCGGCACGTTGGGGACGAGCGGACGCTCGTCGTCGCGGCCGGGAAACAACCATCGCTTTGGCCGAGCGAGCCGGTAAGCGCAAGCTAGGCCGTCAGCCAGCGTGGCTCATTGGCATAAGCGCAGCTCACCTTGCCGCCCGCACGCGGATCTTCACTTCGAGGTCACAGACCAGTTGTTGAAATTGAAGTTCTTTCCCCCCGGGGACGAGGTAATCTCGACGCCGTATTGGACGCTACCGACGGTTATGTCGCCAAAGTACCCCTTCGACTTGATCCACTGCAGGATACTCTTGATGTCCACTGTCCCGCTGTTGGTCTTCGAAGTGCGCAGCAATGAGATGACCTTGTGACCATCGGGGCCTTCACCTTCAAACACGTTCCAAGTCGCTCCGCCTACATTGACATTGCTGTAGACCGGAATCGCCGCACCGGAAGGGGCATAATGATATGAAATGGGCTTAACGTTGCCGCTCCCGTCCGAGTTTCCGGTGTAGTTTGTCCAGAGCATTATCTCATGCTGGTTTGACCTGTCCCAGATATCGTAGGCGACATCCCAGGCGCCGCCAGTAGGAACCTCCTGATTGAAGCTCGAGCTCAGAGTGTTGATTGAACTGAGCGGTTTCCCGATACTAAAAGCCTCGTGCGGATAGCTTTTGATTCCCGGCGTATTAGGCTGGTTCGACCATACGCTCCACCGGTTGACGCCACTTACCGAAATCGTCTGAGGCCCAGGGCGCGGACCCCATACGTCGTTGTTCCAAGAGTAGCCATCGCGTGAAAAACTTCCGTATGGAGCGCTCGAACTCCAAATCGGAGCCTGCGCCGATACAAGCGCGGCAGATGATAATGACCCGGCTTCATTCGCGGCCTGCCTAAATAGATCATGATCCTCCTGTTTCCGGACGTACGCCGGTGGGAACCCTTGCGCGCCGCCACCGTTTATTCGATTGGAATCCATAAAGCTCTCCTTTCGATTATGATAACAAAGTCTCGTGCAGATCCGCCCAGCGGGTACCCTAGTTCAGCATAGGCGGCATTGGCATCTAGAGACCGGGTGCGAATGCTAGGAAGGTTGGCTTTCGAGAAGCTGACGAGCTCAAGGAGAAAGGCGGAGCGGCGCCCGGGTTTGCCGTCTTTCGGATGACAACAGCCTGTTGAGACAGTGGCAACGATCCACTGGAGACGAGCCTAGCAGTTTACTGAAAAATCCAAAGAATTGGGCGTTTGTTCTGTCGCGGGTGCCATCGTTGGGATGATTTGTTTGAGAGTTTGAAGCGCTTTGGCGGTCTGGACGCCAAGTTGGCTACGCTGCAACCAGTTTGGGGATGCGGATCAGGTTGTAGGCGATCAGATTGAGCATGAAGTCGGAAGCGCCCCAGCCGAAGATGCACTCGATCATCGCCCGGCGCGATTGCGACATGCCATAGCCCGGAAGCCGCGTGGTTCGTTGGTCGATGGCGCTGTTGCGGGTCTTGCCGGTTTTGGTGACGGCCTGGTTCTGCGTCACATGCGGTGTCACGTTGATGGCGCGAAGATTGGCCACATGATCGACCGTATCGTACGCTTTGTCCTCACCGGCCGTGATGCGGCAGCCGCCAGCTTTGCCTCTCGCCTTCCGCATGATCTCCGAGGCTCGGCGTTCGGCGGTGCCATTGGCGTGCATGACCATGCCGGCTACCGCCAGCCCATGCCGGTTCTCCATGGTGGCGTGGCCCATATAGCAGAGCTTCGCCTCCCGCCCGGCAGCCTTGCGATAGAGCCGGCTGTCGGGGTCGCTGGTACTCGCATGGGTGTCGTCTTGCGCTTCTGGCCCTGGAAGTTAGCGCCGTCGTCGTCATCACCGCTGCCGTCTTTGGGGCGAAAGCTCTTCTGTGATGCCCAGGCTTCGATCAGCGTTCCGTCCACCGAGAAATGCTCGTCCGACAATAGTGGCTTGACTTGCGGATGGTTCAGAAGCCGGTTCATGAACGTCGCAAACACCTAGCCGTTCTGCAGCCGGTCGCGGTTCTTGGTGAAGGTGGTCGGGTCCCAGACGGGGGCGTCCGGCGAAAGTCCTACGAACAAGCGGTACAAAAGATTGTAGTCCAGTTGCTCCATCAACTGGCGTTCCGATCGAATGCCGTAGAACACCTGCAGCAACAATGCGCTCAGCAATTGCTCCGGAGGGATCGAGGGCCGTCCTTCGCTCGCGTAAAGCTTCCCCAAGTTACGGTTCATCTCGCCCAGCACATCGCGGACGAGCCCTCGGATCTCCCTCAGCGGATGGTTCGGAGTACCCGTGCCTCCGGCGAGATGTACGAAAACAACCCGCCCTGATCCGCAAAATCGCCCCGCATGCCAGCCCCCGACGATTCATGATAGGTAATTGAATCATCAACCGCAGCCCTTTGCGAGGGCTTTTTCAGCAGACTGCTAGAGCGCGCTTCCTGGCAGACGACGGGGTAGCGGCCGGCGAAGCGGTGGAGACCTGAGCGCCAATGCGGCCGTCATGCGGGCAGAGGCGCTCTCGCGCAAGCCCGGCTGCGTCGGCGCGATCGCGTTCAGCCGCAGCGGGGATCCGGCGACCGGCGAGTTCGGCGACTCCAAGCTGATCCGGAAATTCGGCGACGTGCCGGACGACCTGAGCGCTTTGTGAAGCCCAACTAACCCGGGAGCAAATGCTCAAGGAAGAAGCGCAGCATCTCCCTCGTCGCGTCCGGCCCGCGGGGATCGGTGTAGGAGCCGGCGGGACTGCCTCCCGACCAGGCGTGGCCGGCGCCGTGAACGTTCCAATGCTCGGAGATGGCCCGCCCTCTCGGATCGGTCAGGTTGGTGCGGGTGTAGGCGTGCCCATGGGGCACTCGTCCGGGTTTTGTTGCAACGGCTGAATAGGGGCACAGAGAGGCCCTGTGCGAGGTCAATCAGGCGGCGAGGATTTCGAACTGCTCGGCCAAGGACGGATTCGGATTGAAGGCGTACCTCGCCTGTCGCTTGCGCATCATGTGAATCATTTCGATGCCGGTCAGGATGGTGGCTGCGGTGGCCGTCGATTTGAAGCCGAGCATCGGCCGGATACGGCGCTTGATGCGCCGACGGTCCTGCTCGATCCGATTGTTCAAATACTGGCTCCGGCGGATCCGGATCGGCTTCAGCCGGCGCCGGGAGCGATCCTGCAATCGATTTGTGGCGTCGCAGGAAACGATCGCCTCCCGATTGGTCTGGCTACCGTCGATGACGACGCGATCCGGTCTGCCAGGCGGCCTTTGAACATCGCAATCCTCCGAAATGGTTGAAGATCCCTTGCCACTCGCGAGTAACAAAAACGTTGCAACACATCCACACAACATTGGCTTTCAGGTACCCAACTTTGGATGTGGCACCACCAAGCCGAACAGTCCCCGTGTCGCGGACGCGACAAAGCTGACCGCACGTGTCGGTTGCCAGACGTTCTCCTGGTAATAATGGACAGGTAGTCATATTGCTTGGTGAGGGCCATCTGGCACCAATCCGGCACGCAACTTGCTCAGATGATGCGAGGCGTGAGCATTGCGTCACGGAGCTCAGCGATGATTGATCAGTCTCTCAGCTTCAATGGGGATCATGCTCTGGGGCGCGTAGCAGGAAAGTGATGCCTTGCTGCTTGAATTGGCGACCGATCTCTTGCGCGCTAATGCGCACGTCGCATCGCACCGTAAGCAACGCGCCTGAGCTGGCACTTACCGGGCGCGGGCATCGACCTTATGGCCGGCGGTGCAATCTCAATCGACGCCTGACGTCAGGAGAACCAATGGGGAAAAATTCCGTTCCAGATCATATCCCACCCGAAATGGTGAGGGATTTCAGCCTGTTTACGTCGCCGGGAATGCCACCGACTCCCAACGGAGATCCGCACGCGGCAGTCGCTTGCGTCCATTCCGGGCCCCCGATCTTTTATTCGCCCCTCAACACGCGCGACGGCCGGGGTACCTGGGTGATCACCCGCGCCAGCGATCAGCGCCGGGTGCTGCAGGACACCGAAGCTTTTTCCAGCCATCGCAGCATCTTTGCCTCCGCGCTGGGCGAAAGCTGGCCGATGATCCCACTTGAACTCGATCCTCCGGCCCATGGCGCCTTTCGCGCATTGCTCAATCCGCTGCTTTCGCCAAAGCGGGTGTCGGCATTGGAGCCAGCTGTCCGCGAAAGGGCAATCAGGCTCATCGAGGGGATCGCATCGGGCACAAGCTGCGACGTTATGAACGATTTCGCATTTCCCTTCACGGTCAACATCTTCCTCCATCTCCTAGGGCTGCCGGATGACCGGATCGACATATTCGTCGGATGGGCGAGAGATCTTCTCCACGGCGACGATGTGAAACGGCCGGCCGCTGCCCGGACGATCGTGGCCTTCATTGACGAACTTGCCGCCGCCCGCCGCCAGGACCTGGTTGACGATTTCATGACCTTTATCGTGCAGGCGCAGGTCGAGGGCCGCCGGCTGACGAAACAGGAAGTGCGCGGCGTAGGCGTGCTCGTTTTCGTTGCCGGGCTCGATACGGTTGCAGCAGCTATAGGCTTTGACCTGGCTCATCTGGCGCGCAACGTCCAGGATCAGGAATCGTTGCGCAGCGAACCGGACCGGATCCCGCTTGCGGCCGAAGAATTGCTGCGCGCCTATTCGACCGTTCAGTTGATCCGTGTGGCAACCAAAGATATCGACTTCGAAGGCGCGCCGATCCGCAAGGGAGACTATGTTTCCTGCGCCACGATGATCGCCAATCGCGACCCGGCGGAATTCGAATGCCCAAACACGGTCGATCTGGCGCGGGAGGACAACCCCCATGCCACCTTTGGCTATGGGCCTCACCGTTGCCTTGGCTCACATCTTGCCCGGCGCGAGATCGTCATTGGCTTGGAGGAGTGGCTGGCGCGCATCCCGACGTTCCGGATCAAGAAGGGTACGGCACCCATCACTTTCGGAGGGCATGTGTTCGGGATCGAAAATCTGATCCTGGACTGGTCCTGACCAGACTCCGCACAAACCGAGGCAAAGACAATGGAGGCAGCGCCATGCGCGTCATCGTCCAAAATGCCAAATGCCAAGGTCACGCGCGATGCGCGGCCCAAGCGCCACACATCTTCAAGCTTGATGACGCTGGTTACATCCTGCCCGGTGACATCGAAGTTGCGGAAGGGGAGGAACTCACTGCGTCGCGAGGCGTGCGATCCTGCCCCGAACGTGCACTCGAACTCGACCGTGCACCATGCAGCACGGGTTGACCCGGACGTCATTTCGGCTGGCAGGAAAGGGACCCTCATGTGGCCTGCATATGGTAACGGACGGCACGCGCCTCCTACCCACTATCGTCCTGGTCCAACTGCGCAGGCGAATCTGCGCGTCGGGACGCTCCCACCATCGCTAGGACGCCGCGGTTCGCAAAACACACTCTTCCAATCACAGAATTTGTGACGAAGCTGATGGACCACCAGCCGAAAATCACCGAGCTACTCGACCGTGAGGCGATCCGCGACTGCCTCTATCGGTACTGCCGCGGGATAGACCGCGCGGATGAGGCGGCGCTCAGCAGCGCATACTGGCCCGATGCGCAAGACAGTCACGGGGCGTATTGCGGCCCGGCAGAGGGCTTCATTCAGTTTGCACTCGGTGTCTTCAAGACCGGACCGCGTAACATCCACCAGATCACCAACATCCTGATCGAATTCATCGGTCCGGCAGAGGCCGCGGTCGAGAGCTATTTCACCGCGTTGCAACGCGGGCCGGACAAAGACGGAGAACCACGCCAGACGCTCCTGTGTGGCCGTTACTGCGACCTGTTTCAGAACAGGGAAGGGGAGTGGCGGATTGCCGAACGAACGGTGGTCTACGATTGGCTCGAGGAGCAGATCCCACCAGCGGTCGTTGAGGCGGAACGGTTCGGCCCGCGACGGCCGATTGGAGCACCGCATCCGCACGATCCGGTTTACGGGCTTGGAAAGCATCGTATTCCTTCTCGCCCTGTCCCCCCTCACAGGTTTCGAACGACAAAGCCGCGCCGGTAATGGAGGCTAAAAGCTATGAACTTTGCAATACCACAGCGATCCCGGCGGAAAACTGTCCGGCGAGGAGGGGCATATAGGATTGGCATTCTGCCCCGCAACGGCGTGAGCGGTCGCTCTGTTCCACCAGCGCGTTGACGACGCTGGTGTGCACCGATTTGCGAACCTAGGGTAAACATGTCCTTGACGGGTCCCCCTGCAGCCTCGGCTACCAAATCGGAAGGGGACCGCAGCCGATCGCTGCATCGTCTGTTCGGGTCTACCGTCGTCATTTTGCCCCGCGAACTGATGGGCTGAGATCGCTGTAGGCAGCGCGGAGAAGTTTTCATGAAGCAGGCAGGACGCATCGTTGTCATTACGGGCGCCGCCGGTGGGATCGGCCGTGCCCTGGTCGATATTCTTGTCGGGGATGGAGACACTGTTGTTGCGGTAGACCTTGCCGGCAGCGGGGTCGTTGAACTGGCCCGTGGGCTCGGCCACCCGCATCTCGGCCTCGAGTGCGACGTCTCGCAAGAGGGGGATGTCCTCGCGCTCTACGGTCGAGTCGAAGCACAGTTCGACCAGATCGGCGTCCTCATCAACAACGCCGCCATGGCACCCAGCATGGCTGCAAGTGTCGATACCAGTGTCGACGCTTTCCGCCGCGCCTTGGAAGTAAACTTGATTGGACCGCTCGTCATGGCCCGCGAAGCGGCCAAGCGCATGGGGCCGGGCGGTGCCATCGTCAACGTCGCTTCGATGGCGGGCGTTGTCGGCAACCCCAAGCGCAACGCCTACGCTGCCTCGAAAGCTGGCCTGATCTCGCTGACGAAGTCGCTTGCATGCGAGTGGGCTTCTCGCGGCATTCGCGTGACGGCGGTAGCGCCGGGTTACGTGCGCACGCCGATCGTGGCAGAACTGGAACGCGCAGGCAAAATGGATCTCGCGGCAGTGCGCCGCCGCGTGCCGCTGGGCCGCTTGGCACGCCCCGACGAGATCGCCCTCGCCGTGCGTTTTCTGACCAGTCCGCAGGCGCGCTACATCACCGGTTCGGTGCTGGCGGTCGACGGAGGCTGGATGTCATTCAACCAGCCGGGAGATGCGCACCCGCCGGTGGATGGGACACCCCAGGCCGAACTCTGCTGTCCGGCCGAAGGCACCCAAGGGCGAGTCGTGCTCGTCACAGGTGGCGCGAACGGCATAGGCGCGGCCGTCGTTCGCCGCTTTGCCGAGAGCGGCGATACCGTTGTGGTCGCTGACAGAGATGGCGCCGCAGCGGCTGAACTCGCGGCCTGGCTCCGCGGCAACCACCCGGCCAAATGCGTGGACGTGGCCGTCGAGAGCGAGGTGGTGGCGCTATTCGAGGACATGCGGGGGCGCTTCGGGCGCGTCGATGTGCTCGTCAACGGTGCTGCTGCCGATACTTCGTTGTTGGGAATCGAAGAAATACCCGAACACGTCGAACACCTCCTGGATGTCAATCTTACCGGCGCCTTCACCTGCGCACGCGAGGCGATCAAGGCGATGTGCCCTGGCGGCGTGATCCTCAACCTCGGATCGATCAATAGCTTTCTGCCGTTCGCGCCGCGCCATGCCTATGGCGCCGCCCAGGCGGGGCTGGACATTCTGACCCGATGCCTGGCGGCCGAACTTGGGCCTGTCGGCATTCGGACAGCCACCGTAGCCCCTGGCTACATCTGCACGCCTGGCGCTGCTCAGTTAGCGAAGATCGGTCGCATCGACTCCCCATCGATCCGACGACGCATACCGATGGGCAGGTTGGGAGAGCCGGAGGAAGTCGCTGAGGCCGCGTTCTTCCTGGCTTCGTCTGCCGCCGCATACGTCAACGGCTCCACACTGTACGTAGACGGCGGCTGGACCGCTTTCGGTGATGCGGGAAACGCAAGTGAACTCGATAGCAAGTATTCTGCTGAGGCAGCGTGTTGACCGTCGACTTTCGCCAGGCGCCTGGGCCAAGGACGTCAAGGCTTCAGGTCCGCTGCGCGCAGCGTTCCGCCCTTCGGCGGCCGGAGATGCGAGCTTCGGCGATGACGAAAACGTGCGTCCTTATCGTGGTCAAAGCAGTCCCAACCTCGCCGTGCGCCCCAGCCACCCAGTAGCGAGCGGTTTGACGCAAAACCAAGCCGCCGCGAAGGCGGGCCGCAGCCAAGGCCCTTGCGCTTATCTCGCGCATCCAGGACCGCCTACCCTCTGTAAACAAGGAAGCATCGTGGAATTCGCAACCTTCATCCTGGCCGCCCAGCGTGGCTATCATCAACCGTGCGACAGCGTCATCCGCAACTCGATCGAACAGGCCGCCGTTTCGGAGCAGGCCGGCTTCTCCACCGCCTGGTTCGCCGAGCACCACTTCAACAATTACAGCCTGATTCCCTCGCCCCTGATGATGGTGGCGCACTGCGCCGGCGTGACGAGCACCATTCGCCTTGGCACTGCTGTGTGCGTGCTGCCGCTTTATCAGCCGCAGCGCTTGCTTTCCGAAATCGGCTTCGCCGACATCGTGGCGAACGGCCGCCTCGAGCTTGGCGTCGGCCTGGGATACCAGAAATTCGAGTTCGAACGCTTCGGCGTCAATATCGATGAGGCGGCGGCCGTGTTTTCGGAATACTTGGACATCCTTCTGAAAGGCCTCAACCAAACCCTCTTCGAGCACAACGGCAAGTATGTGAACATACCTCCGACGGCGATTTCGCTGCGTACCCTCCAGAAGCCGACCCCGCCAATCTGGATCGCTGGGGGGGCCGCGCGCATAAGGCGGGCCTACCGTGAGGGGCACAATTTCTTTGTCACAGCGTTTCACAATGGCTTGGAGGGTTTGACCGCGCTGCGCGAAGCAATCGAGAAGGCGGCGGCTTCGGAAGGTAAGAACGTCACGGACTCCAAGATATGTCTGCTGCGTTGCTGCTATGCCAGCGATGACGAGGCAGAGATCAACAGTTATCTCGACAATGCCCGTTTCCAGCGCCGGCTTTCTGAAGCGCTGCACCAGCGCCGTCAGCAGAGCCCGGACGGCTATCTGCTAAACGAAACGCCAACGCAGCAGGATTTATCATTCGAGAAGATGCGCCAGAACCTGCCGATCGGCAGCGTGAATCGCGTGATTGACCGCCTGCTGGAAGAGATGGACATCTTGAAACCCGACCAGGTCGCAATTCAGACGCAACTGGGCGATTTCGACCACAAAACGATGCTACGCCAGATCGAGCTCTGGGGCGACAAGATCATCCCAGCGGTCAGCAAGTCGCTCGCTCTTCAGGGCGATTGATGGGACGGGGCCAGGAGAATGGCACCCATGCCGCGCAGCACCATGGCTGCCCCGGCACCGGCAAATCGCCGACCGAGTTGCAGTTTGACCGGCATGCGCTTGCCTGCGTGCTTTCGAGCGCGCTTGAGGAACTCGAGGCCGGCAAGGCGACGGCGACACAAGCAACCGGTCTTTCGCGAGCCGAGCTGCGCGATGTCCTGACCGGCAGCTTCCCCGCAGTCGCCGTAGACGCGTTCGCCTTGGAAGAGGCGGGCGAGCCCCAGCTGGACCCGGAGGAAGAACTTCTGCGCGAGTTGCTGTTCGCGCATGCCCGGCCGGGCGACCCGGCCAGCGCCCGGTTCGCCAAGATCATCGCCCGGCGTGCCATGCGCAACGACCATCTCTGGCAGGACCTTGGCCTTTTCAACCGAAACGAGCTCAGCCGCCTGCTTGCCACGCATTTCCCGACGCTTGCGGCCGGCAACACCCAAAACATGAAATGGAAGAAGTACTTTTATCGCAAGCTCTGCGAATCCGAAGGATTTTCACTATGCAGCTCGCCTAGTTGCCGTGAATGCAATGATTTCGAAAGCTGCTTCGGCCCGGAAGACGACGAAAGTCGCCTGGCACGGATCAAGAATGGGATCGCGTTGGACTAGGAGGCGCTCTCGCCGGCGTCCGAGGCGCCAATCTCACGGGCGCCAATCTCACGCCATTGAGCCAGAGCCGCTTCTTCCAGGCTCCCTTGCACGGGAGGAGGGGAATTCAATCGGCCCGATCAGGGTAAGCGGGCCGAGCACGCTTCGGGTAGCGACCTGTGTGCGGACCGGACAGAATGTTGAGAGAACGAACAGACGGATCGCCGGGACCGAGGCCTTTCGTGCCAAAACACGCGGCTCTGGCTGGAATGTGGTATCCGACCGCGGCAACACGATCCGAGCCATTTCTTGCCGGGTCGGCTCCGTCAACGATGGCTCTCTCGCGCTCATCATAAACGCGATGTGTTCCTTCGAGTGAGAAACGATGTGCAGCAGCTTCGTGACAGGGTGAACAATGCACTGGCAACTGAACTGCGCACGTATTCCTCTGTGCGTTGCGCTCTGAGGGTGTTTGCATCGGTAAATTCAATACCCAGAAATTCAACGACGGAATTGCTGATGAGAGAGGTCATTGTCGATAGGGCCTTCATAGGGAAGAGCGCATGCCGCGTGCGCATTGATGAGATCCCTCTGTTTATGTCACCGTTGCGGTTTGACGTCAGTGGGATCAGACGGCAAAGCTCCATCTCCATTGAGCCATAGGCGCTTTTCCCTGCGCCGTTGCACAGAGGAGGGGATGTTCATCGCCTCGCGATATTTTGTAACGGTGCGCCGCGCAACATTGATGCCGGTTTCCTTCAGCCTCGCGGCGATGTCATCGTCGGAAAGCACGTGACCGGCGGATTCTTGAGCAATTATTGCTTTGATCCGATGGCGGACAGCTTCGGCGGAGTGCGCGTCACCACCTTCGCAGGAGGCAATCGCGACAGTGAAGAAATACTTCAGTTCGAACACCCCGCGTGGAGTAAGCATATACTTGTTCGAGGTCACCCGGCTCACCGTCGACTCATGCACGTTGATTGCTTCAGCGACAGTCCTGAGATTGAGAGGCCGCAGATGGGCGACGCCGTGTCGGAGAAAGGCATCCTGTTGGCGCACGATTTCAGTGGCAACCTTAAGAATCGTCTGGGCTCGTTGGTCGAGGCTGCGGATTAACCAGTTCGCGTTTTGCAGGCATTCGTTCAGAAATGCCTGATCTTTCGAATTCTGGGCGGTGTGTCGCGAGACTTCAGCGAAATAGGTTTGATTGATCAAAACCTTGGGCAGCGCCTCTGGATCAAGTTCGATCTGCCACCCACCTCCGGGCGAGGGCGTGACCAAGACGTCGGGTATGATGGGTTCCGGCGCTCCGGATTGGAATCGGTTGCCGGGCTTGGGATCGAGCGCACGGATTTCATGCAACATCTCAAGGAGGTCGTCTTCATCAACGCGGCAATGCTGCTTCAGTGCCTGAAAATCGCGTCTCGCGACCAGGTCAAGGTGGGTGATTAAAGCGGCCATCGCCGGGTCGAACCGGTCTCGCTGGCGCAACTGGATCTCGAGGCATTCGCTGAGGGTGCGAGCAAAAATTCCCGGTGGATCAAAGTGCTGCAAGGTTGCAAGAACACGTTCCACATCCGGCTCGCCGACGTTCAGCATGCCGGCCAGTTCCAAAAGATTCGCCCGAATATAGCCGGTGTCTTCCAGATGGCCTGCAAGCTCGGCGGCGATCAGCCGTTCCTGTGGTGTGAAGGCGGTGAGCGCGATCTGACTAGCTACGTGATCGTGCAATGTTTCGGTGCAGGCGGCAAACTCTTCCAGCGCAGGGCGATCACTCGCCGGAAGGTTCGTCGTATTGCGCAGCGCTTTCCATTCCCCCAGTCGCTCGGCGGACGCCGCGCTCGTCGGCCTGTCAATGTCTTTTTCGGGTTCGCCGGTGGACTGCTCTGCCGAAATCGGAACGTCGCCAGGAGCCTCACCGTCGTTTGGAGCAGGCTCCAAAAGAGGATTTTTCTCGAGTTCCTGCTCCACGAATTGATGCAGTTCGACGCGAGCCAGTTGCAGCAGGCGAATCGACTCAATGAGCTGAGGCGATGCCACCATAGATTGCTTCTGGCGTTGAAGCAGCCTTGCCGAGGACAGCATGTTGAGCGCGAAACTCCGTTCGAGGAGACTCTTGGCCGTGTGTTGGGGCTGCCAGACGTTTACTCGGTCATGCGGCTGCCTTCAGTGTTTCAAGAACATTTTGCGGGGATGAGACATCATAGGGATCGGTCTCGCAGTTGTCGGAGAAACCTTCTTCCTCAAACCACTGCTCCACCGCGCCGTCGTTGATCAGAGCCGCATAGCGCCAGGAGCGCATTCCGAAACCGAGATTGTCCTTGGCCACCAGCATGCCCATTTTGCGCGTGAACTCGCCTGAGCCGTCCGGGATGAGCTCGACCTTCTGCAGCCCCAAAGACTTGCCCCACGCATTCATGACAAAGGCATCGTTGACGGACATGCAGTAGATTGCGTCAATTCCTTCCTTCTTGAACTCGTCGTAGAGCTTTTCGAAATTGGGCAGTTGGTAGGTCGAGCAGGTCGGGGTGAAGGCGCCAGGAAGCGAGAACAGGAGGACGCGCTTGCCACCAAAATAGTCGTCGGATGTCTTATCTTCCCAGCGGTATGGATTCGGCCCCTCAATGGAATCATCGCGAACACGCGTGCGAAATGTAACGAAAGGAACTTTCTTCGTGATGGTCATCAATTAACTCCTGCTAGACGAAACCTGGCATGGCTTCTCGGTTTGGCCGACGCAACGTCGACTCGGTAGGCATGCCGGACATGAGATGAAGGCCTTCGCGGCTTCCAAATCGCCTTTCCATCCGGTGGTACGGGAGGGCATAGGCCCACCCCCTTCGTCATCCGAACGGCCGGACCGCTATGAGTGATTTGGGCGGATCGAGCAACCCTTTTGCGGCAAGTGGCGATGGGCTGGCTGTGCTCGAGGAGAAACAGGTGGTGATCGACAGTGCCGATGTCGAAGCAGGCGTGTGGTGCCGCAACTTTGGCGTCGCGCAAGAGTCTCGCTTCACGAAAGTGGCTCTGGCTATTGTAGATGGTTACTGCGCCGACGTCGGTTGGGGTGATCCTTTGATGCACTCCTTCGGGATCCGCATGCCGACGAGGATCGGCAAGCGGCAGTTGGTCCAACGCCACATGTTTGGATGTTGGTACCCGACCACACCTGCGCAGAAAAGCTAGCGAGCATGGACGCCTGGAGGCAACGACCTTTCGATGTTTATCCGCAACAGGCACCATCGGCTTAAGCGGTTCTCTGCATTCACCCATGCCTCGCTCTCCGCTTTGTTTATGGTTCGATGGCTCTGATGAGCTGGCGCAAACGCCGTGCCATCTAACTTGCAGCAGGAAGGGAAGCGATCTTCACCTTGAGCAGAAGGAACTGCTTTCGGAGACGCGATGGAGAAAGCCTCACATCTGAGGCGGCGATCACACGGGCTCAACGTGTAACATTCAGAGCTGCGATTGCTCGGGAAATATGAAAGGCGCGTTTCCATCTAACGGATCGACGAACCTTGTCGTGTCAGAAGATGGACGAGAATGTCGGAAGCATTACCAAGGCGACGGGGCCAGGCTCCGGCTACTTGTAATCGGGGCTTATGGCAGCCGACCTGGGCCGACAGGTGACCGCTCTTTCAGTCTCGGCGGCTGAGCCTACCGTAAGCAATGAAGCGCTTTCAGGCCCGGTGTAACAATATGGCTGTCCTATTCAAACGCTGTCCGACACGTTTCGTTGGTCTTGTCAGGTCCGCGACATGGGCTGAGTTAGCCACGCCCATATTTTGCCAAGGCCAAATAGCTGAAAAGGAAGAACAAAAAACTTTATTCGATGCGTCAATAAAATTGGCATGAGTTTTGAAACCTACGTTACGAGGCGGCGAAAGCTGCCGACCGGCATTCGTATCGCGGCAGCCGCGATGAATGGAACGAAGGAAGGAAAGCTACATGTCAGGTCTGCGTCAGATCGCCTTTTACGGCAAGGGCGGCATCGGCAAGTCCACCACCTCGCAAAATACACTCGCCGCCCTTGTCGACTTGGGGCAGAGGATACTCATCGTCGGCTGCGATCCCAAGGCCGACTCCACCCGCCTGATCCTGAACTCGAAGGCGCAGGATACCGTGCTGCACCTTGCGGCAAAGGAAGGTTCGGTGGAAGACCTTGAACTCGAGGACGTGCTCAAGATCGGCTACAAAGGCATCAAGTGCGTGGAGTCGGGCGGCCCCGAGCCGGGCGTAGGCTGCGCGGGCCGCGGCGTCATCACCTCGATCAACTTCCTAGAGGAGAATGGCGCCTATGATGATGTCGACTATGTTTCCTACGATGTGCTCGGAGACGTGGTTTGCGGCGGTTTTGCAATGCCGATCCGCGAGAACAAAGCGCAGGAAATCTACATCGTCATGTCCGGCGAGATGATGGCGCTCTATGCTGCCAACAACATCGCCAAGGGTATTTTGAAATACGCCCATTCGGGCGGCGTGCGGCTTGGCGGCCTGATCTGCAACGAGCGCCAAACCGACCGCGAGCTCGACCTCGCCGAAGCGCTGGCTTCCAGGCTCAATTCCAAGCTCATCCATTTCGTGCCACGCGACAATATCGTCCAGCACGCCGAACTCAGGAAAATGTCGGTGATCCAGTATGCGCCGGACTCAAATCAGGCCGGAGAATACCGCGCGCTGGCCGAGAAGATCCATGGCAATTCGGGCCAGGGCACCATCCCCACCCCAATCACCATGGAGGAGCTTGAGGACATGCTGCTCGACTTCGGCATCATGAAGACAGACGAGCAGATGCTTGCCGAGCTTCAGGCCAAGGAAACGCCAAAGGCGGCCGCACAGTAAACAAGCGATGTCGACTTGAGGTGCAGCCTTGGCCTGGCGCGCCTTTGGAATAACGGCGCCTCGCCCGGTGAGGCGTCACGCGAACCTTGAAAGGGGTCCCATGAGCCTGGAATATGAAAATGACGGCGCGCTCCATGCGAAGCTTATCGAGGAGGTGTTGTCCCACTATCCCGACAAGACGGCGAAGCGCCGCAAAAAGCACCTCAATGTCGCAAAGAGCGGGGACGAGGCCGGCGAGGAAGGAGAGGTCCTTTCCGAATGTGACGTCAAATCAAACATCAAGTCCATTCCCGGCGTGATGACCATTCGCGGCTGCGCCTATGCCGGCTCAAAAGGGGTGGTGTGGGGTCCGGTCAAGGACATGGTCCACATCTCGCACGGCCCGGTCGGCTGCGGGCAATACTCCTGGTCGCAGCGCCGCAATTACTACGTCGGCACGACGGGCATCGACACGTTCGGGACAATGCAGTTCACCTCCGATTTCCAGGAGAAAGACATTGTTTTCGGCGGCGACAAAAAGCTGGAGCAGATCATCGACGAGATTGAAGAACTCTTTCCGCTGAACAAAGGCATCACCGTGCAGTCCGAGTGCCCGATCGGCCTCATAGGTGACGACACCGAAGCGGTTTCACGCAAGAAGGCCAAGGAGATCGAAAAGACGATCGTGCCGGTGCGCTGCGAGGGCTTCCGCGGCGTCTCGCAGTCGCTCGGCCACCACATCGCCAATGATGCGATCCGCGACTGGGTGTTCGAGAAGAGGGCCGTCGAGTTCGACGGTGGCCCGTACGACGTGAACGTGGTCGGCGACTACAATATCGGAGGCGACGCGTGGGCGTCGCGAATCCTGCTCGAGGAGATCGGCCTGCGTGTGGTCGGCAACTGGTCGGGCGACGCAACGCTCGCCGAGATTGAGCGTGCGCCGAAGGCCAAGCTCAATCTCATCCATTGCTACAGGTCTATGAACTACATCTGTCGGCACATGGAGGAAAAGTACGGCATTGCGTGGATGGAGTACAATTTCTTCGGTCCATCCCAGATCGAAGCCTCCCTGCGCAAGATTGCCAAGCACTTTGGGCCGGAAATCGAGGAGAAGACCGAACAGGTCATCGCCAAGTACCGTCCCTTGGTCGACGAGGTAATCGCCAAATACCGACCGCGCCTGGAAGGCAATACGGTGATGCTCTATGTCGGCGGCCTGCGCCCTCGCCACGTCATCACAGCCTACGAGGACCTCGGCATGGTGATCGTCGGCACAGGCTACGAATTCGCCCACAACGACGATTATCAGCGCACCGCCCACTACGTGAAAAACGGCACGCTGATCTATGACGACGTGACCGGCTATGAGCTGGAAAAGTTCATCGAGGGGGTTCGCCCTAATCTTGTAGGCTCGGGGATCAAGGAAAAATACCCGGTGCAAAAGATGGGCATACCGTTCCGTCAGATGCACTCCTGGGATTATTCGGGGCCCTATCACGGCTATGACGGCTTTGCCGTTTTCGCCCGTGATGTGGATCTTGCCATCAACAACCCGGTTTGGGACCTATTCGAGGCGCCGTGGAAAAGACGTCCAAGCCGCGGGCAGGCGATGGCTGCCGAATAGAACCTGGTCCGCGCCTGGTCTCCCCAGGGAGACGATAAACCCCGCGATCCGCGGAAGACCTGAAACGTTCAATGTCCCTGTCCCGCGCTACGGCGGGTCAGATGCAAAAAGGGTGACCACCATGCCGCAGTCGGCCGAAAAAGTTCTCGACCATGCGCCCCTCTTCCGCGAACCGGAATACAGGCAGATGCTTGCCGAGAAGAAGCTGAATTTCGAATGTCCGCACCAGGATCAGGTTGTTGCTGATCAACGCGAATTCACCAAGACTTGGGAATACCGCGACAAAAACTTTGCGCGCGAAGCGCTTGTCATCAACCCCGCCAAGGCCTGCCAGCCGCTCGGCGCGGTATTCGCGGCTGCGGGCTTCGAGCGAACCATGCCCTTCGTCCACGGAAGCCAAGGCTGCGTGGCCTATTACCGCTCGCACCTGTCGCGCCATTTCAAGGAGCCTGCTTCGGCGGTTTCTTCCTCGATGACCGAGGACGCGGCAGTGTTCGGCGGCCTGAAGAACATGGTCGACGGGCTCGCCAACACGTACCAACTCTACGACCCGAAGATGATCGCGGTATCGACTACTTGCATGGCCGAGGTCATTGGCGACGACTTGCACAGCTTCATCGAGAACGCCAAGGAAGAAGGCTCAGTCCCGCGCGACTTCGACGTGCCGTTCGCCCACACGCCAGCCTTCGTCGGCAGCCACGTCGATGGCTATGACGGTACGGTCAAGGGCATTTTGGAGCACTTCTGGAAAGGTCGGCAGCGAACGGAAGCCCAAGGAACGATCAACATCATTCCGGGCTTCGACGGCTTTTGCGTTGGCAACAACCGGGAACTCAAACGTCTGCTCGATCTGATGGGCGTGTCCTATACGTTCATCCAAGATGCCTCTGACCAGTTCGACACACCATCGGACGGCGAGTACCGCATGTATGACGGAGGCACGAAAATCCAGGACGTGAGGAACGCACTGAACGCCGAGGCGACACTTTCGCTACAGCATTACAACACGCGAAAAACGTTGGAATATTGCGAGGAGGTCGGTCAGGCCTCGGCCTCGTTCCATTACCCGCTCGGCGTCCAGGCGACCGACGAATTCCTGATGGAGGTCTCCGCGATCTCCGGCAAGGAAATCCCCGAGGCAATCCGACTGGAGCGCGGGCGACTTGTTGATGCCATGGCGGATAGCCAGTCCTGGCTGCACGGCAAGAAATACGCGATCTACGGCGACCCGGACTTCGTCCACGCCATGGCCCGCTTCATCATGGAGACGGGCGGCGAGCCGACCCACTGCCTCGCCACCAACGGCACCTCGGCGTGGGAGGACGAGATGAAGGATATGCTTGCATTCTCGCCCTTCGGCAAAGCGGCTCAAGTCTGGCCGGGCAAGGACCTGTGGGCGATGCGATCGCTGCTCTTCACCGAGCCCGTGGACCTGTTGATCGGCAATTCCTATGGCAAGTATCTGGAGCGCGACACCGGCACGCCGCTCATTCGGCTGACATTTCCGCTCTTCGACCGGCACCATCACCATCGCTTTGCGCTCATGGGCTACCAAGGTGGGCTGCGCGTACTGACGACAATCCTCGACAAGATCTTCGACAAGCTCGATCGCGAGACCAGCCAGACGGGAGTGACGGACTATTCTTACGATCTCACCCGCTAAGCATGTCTCCCAGGAACGGGGGAACCAGTTTGCGGACAAGTGATGCGTGATACCCTGAGTGGGCGGAGCGGCACTGAAAGTCGCTACCGCTTTAGCGGTGGCGGCCGGCTTTTTCGGAGGGCCGGTCGCTTCCCGACGGACTTTGGAGACCAGCGTAATGTCCTCGCTCAATGCCAAAATCCAGGATGTCTTCCACGAGCCTGCCTGCGAGAAGAACCGCGGCAAGGATGCCCAGGCCCGCAAAAAGGGCTGCACCAAACCGCTGACCCCAGGGGCGGCCGCCGGCGGCTGCGCCTTCGACGGGGCAAAAATCGTGCTGCAGCCGATCACCGATGTCGCGCATCTGGTCCATGCACCGCTCGCCTGCGAGGGCAATTCCTGGGACAACCGCGGCTCGGCTTCGTCCGGGCCAACTCTATGGCGCACGAGCTTCACGACCGATCTCACCGAACTCGACGTGGTGATGGGGCGGGGGGAGCGTAAACTTTTTAAAGCGATCCGCGAGATCAAGGAAGCTTACGCGCCGCCCGCCATCTTCGTCTATTCGACCTGTGTTACGGCACTGATCGGTGACGACATCGAGGCCGTGTGCAAACGCGCGGCGGAGAAGTTCGGCCTGCCGGTGGTGCCGGTCAATGCGCCGGGGTTCGTCGGCTCGAAGAATCTCGGCAACAAGCTTGCCGGCGAGGCATTGCTCGATCATGTGATAGGCACGGTGGAGCCTGACGATGCAGGCCCGCATGACGTCAATATCCTCGGCGAGTTCAACCTCTCGGGCGAATTCTGGCTGGTGAAGCCGCTGCTGGATCGGCTCGGCATCCGGGTGCGCGCCTCAATTCCCGGCGACGCGCGCTACCTTGACGTTGCATCAGCGCACCGCGCCCGGGCAACTATGGTGGTGTGCTCGACCGCACTCATTAACCTGGCGCGCAAGATGGAGCAGCGTTGGGATATCCCGTTTTTCGAAGGCTCCTTCTACGGCATCACCGAAACCTCCGAAGCACTTCGGCAGATCGCCAGACTACTGGTGAAGAAGGGCGCAGATCCTAAGATCCTCAGCCGCACCGAGGCATTGATTGCTGAAGAGGAGGCGACTGCCTGGAAGAAGCTTGCGGCCTACCGGCCGAGGCTCCAAGGCAAGCGCGTGCTTCTAAACACTGGCGGTGTGAAATCCTGGTCGGTTGTCCATGCGCTGATGGAGATCGGCATTGAGATCGTCGGCACCTCGGTCAAGAAATCAACCGTCGACGACAAGGAGCGCATCAAGAAAATTCTCAAGCACGAGAACCACATGTTCGAAACCATGCCCCCGCGCGAGCTTTACGCCATGCTCTCAAAACGCCAGGCCGACATCATGCTGTCGGGCGGGCGCACGCAATTCATCGCGCTGAAGGCCAAGGTACCCTGGCTCGACATCAACCAGGAGCGGCACCAGCCCTATGCCGGTTATGAAGGCATGGTGGAACTCGTACGCCAAATCGACCTCGCAATCCACAACCCGATCTGGCGTCAGGTGCGGGAGCCACCACCGTGGGAGCGCCAGCCCGCTCAAGGCGACGAGCCGTCGAGCACGAACGGCGAGCGCGCGACCGTCCAGGCATTCAAATTCGCTGGCACGACGGCCGACGATTTCGGCGAGCGTTGAGGAAGCCGATGGTCCGCATCCTCCCCCAGACAAAAGCCGCGGCGGTCAATCCGCTGAAGTCGTCGCAGCCGCTGGGTGCAGCTCTGGCCTTTCTCGGGATCAAGGGTGCCATGCCGTTGTTCCACGGCAGCCAGGGGTGCACCAGCTTCGCGCTCGTGCTCTTCGTGCGGCATTTCAAGGAAGCCATCCCCCTGCAGACGACCGCGATGGACGAGGTGGCGACGATCCTTGGCGGGGCGGATCATCTGGAAGAGGCGATTCTCAATCTCAAGACTCGCACCAATCCAAAGCTGATCGGGGTGTGCACGACGGCGCTAACGGAAACCCGCGGCGAGGATTTCGCAGGCGATATCGCTAATGTCAGGCTCAAGCGTGCGGAAGAACTCGCGGGTACCGAGGTCGTGCTGGCCAGCACGCCCGATTTCGACGGGGCGATCGAAGAGGGTTGGGCCAAGGCTGTAGCGTCGATGATCGAAAGGGTTACGAGGCCCGGCGAGCAGGCGCGGCGATCGAAGAAGATCGCTATCCTGCCCGGCTGGAGCCTCACTGTGGCCGATATCGAGCATTTGCGTGAGACGGTTGAAAGCTTCGAGCTCGAGCCGGTGATTGTGCCGGACGTTTCCGGCTCGCTTGACGGTACAGTGCCAGACCGCTGGATCTCGACCAGCTATGGCGGTGCCAGCGTCGAGGACATCCGCGAGCTTGGGACGGCCGTGCAATGTATTGCCATCGGTGAGCATATGCGTCGCCCGGCCGAGCTGCTGCACAGGTTGACCGGCGTGCCTTACGTGCTCTTCCAGTCGTTGACGGGATTGAAGGGCGCCGACCGTTTCGTCTCGCTGCTGTCTGCGATTTCGGGTGCGCCGGTGCCGGCAGGGGTGCGCCGTCGAAGGGCGCAGTTGCAGGATGCGTTGCTCGATGGACATTTCCATTTCGGAGGCAAGAAAATTGCGATCGCTGCTGAACCAGACCAGCTCTACCAACTCGCGACATTCTTTGTCGGCATGGGCTCCCAAATCGCGGCGGCGGTCACCACGACCGATATGTCGAAAATTCTGGAGAAAGTACCGGCGGACTCGGTTCAGATCGGCGATCTCGGCGATTTGGAAACTCTTGGCGCCGGCACTGATCTCCTCGTCACCCATTCCCACGGCCGCCAGGCGGCGCAGCACCTCGGCATCCCGCTCATGCGCGTCGGGTTCCCGATCTTCGACAGGCTCGGCAGCCAACACAAGCTCACAATCCTCTATCGGGGGACCCGCGACCTGATCTTCGAGGCCGCCAACATCTTCCAGGCCGGTCGGCATGCGCCGACGCCTGAGGCGCTTAATCCATTCCGCAACCGAGAAATGCCAGATGAGCTCAGTTCGTCGCCTCTCGCTCGTGCCTGATGAGGTTCACGCATCGATGCCGCTACAGCAGGCCGGCGCTTTGCGCGTGGCGATCGCCACGCAAGACATGAAGAACCTCAACGCTCATTTCGGTTCGGCCAAGCGCTTTGCAGTCTACGACATGACGCGCGAGGAGTGGCACCTTGTAGAAGCCGTGGCCTTCGACGACGTTTCCGATGAAAGCGGCAAGCATCGCGGCGAGGGCGATGATCGCATCACGCCGAAGGTGGAGGCGCTGAAGGGCTGTCATCTCCTGTTTTGTCTGGCTATCGGCGGACCTTCGGCAGCCAAGATCATTTCGGCGAAGATCCTTCCGATCAAGGTGCCGCAGCCCCAAAGCATTCAAGAGGTGCTGTTGCGCACGCAGATGATGCTCAGGACGTGTCCTCCCCCCTGGCTGCGCAAGGTGCTGGCCAAGGCAGGCGTTGCCGAAAAGAAACCGTCCTTCGAGGACTAGGATTTCAAATGAGGAGCAGGCGAAATGTTCGATGCCGTGGTTAGCCCTGATGCCGGGGAAGTCGAAGCGGCACTTGCCACCAAGTTCGTCAGATGCCTCGTGCGGCTGATCCGTGCCCAGGACTCCTTCGGATCTTGGGAAGGCAAATCGGACGCCGAGCTACTGGGAGACTTCGTCATCACAAAGCAACAGCGCCGTGCAATCCCGATCATCGGCGATCCCGATCCTGACGTGCTGTGGAGGCTCAACATGTTTTACACGGCCGTCGGGCTTGCGATCGAAGAGCGCACCGGCCTGATGGCATCGCCCATGATGGAGATCAGCCATGAGGGCTTCGGGCGCGTGCTCTTCACGGTCGGGCGGTTGGTCGTTCTGTCGAAGACCCTTCGCGACGTCCACCGGTTCGGCTTCGAGACGTTGTGGAAACTCGCCGCGGCCGGAACGAAACTGGCCGGCGATGCGGTCGCGGTCATTGAAGACTATCCCGAGATGGCGCGGGCATGATGGAACCGCTCTTCAAGCGCGATCATGCCGGGCCGTGATGACGTGCCATGGCCAGCCCACCCAACCGAGGCGGTCGAGGCCGGTTTGCTTGTTGGGATAGTGCCGATGAAGCCACTGGTCCTGATCTGTTCGCAAGATACGGAGTTGTATCTGTTCCTCAGCCACGTACTGGAGGTGGACGGCTTCACGAGTGAGCCGGCAGGTGGCATGCAGGAAGCACTTGCAGCGGCCGATGAGCGGGAGCTCCAGGCGATAGTACTGGATTGCGGGCCAGCAAGCGCGGCAGGCCCCACAATCTGCGCCAGGCTGAAGAGGGAGCCCCGGACCGGCGGCCTTCCTATTGTCGCCCTGATTGCGCCCGGCGCCGAGAACCAGCACCTCGATCTGTTGAAGGCAGGCATTGACGAGAGCTTTGTGCGACCGATCGCGCCGGCCACGCTGCTCGACTGTCTGCGGACGAAGCTGGCGCTGCCGAAGCCGGTTTCAAACGGGATTGAAAACGGCAGCCGCCTCAGCTGCGGCAGCCTTGAGATGAAGCTCGATGCCCACCGAGTTCGCGGCAATGGCCACGACATCCACCTCGGACCGCTCGAGTTCAACCTGCTGCGGCATTTGCTCGAGGCTCCCGGAAAGGTCTTCAGCCGCGAAGAGCTGATCGACGCGGCCTGGCCGGACAATATCCACATCGGGGCACGCACCGTCGACGTGCATATCAGCCGGATCAGAAAGGCGCTAAAGGCGGCTTCCCCCGGCAGCGTCATTCGTACCGTCAGGTCGGCCGGTTATTCGCTTGAGAAGCCGGACGCCTGAATGGCGGCCGATGCGGTGCCGCTTCCGTCTGCGGTGCGCTCTGGGCAAGTCTTGCGACTGCCAAACGCGCCAGCAGGTGCGGTCTACTCGGAAAGATGCAGTCAGATGGCCATCAAAAGCATACTCAGTGTGACCGGTGCGCACCATTCCGATCAGGACGCCAAAATAGCTGCTGGTTTGTGTGCGGAGGTCAGCGCTTATCTTTCCGTCATGATTATGTCGCCTCCTCCACTAAGCGAATGCATCCGCGAATGGCCTGAGCAGCGCGGAAAGGCCATTGTCACGTTGGAAAAGCGGTATAGGCAAATCGAAGCCTTCTCAACGGACATGGCTATCCTGGAAAAGACGTCCAGGGACATTCAAAACCTGCTGAAAGCCATGTGGATTCGCTATGATATCACTACTGAATATTGCGATCAGGCCAGGGTCGGCGAAACCGTGCGACAGCGCGCACTCTGCACCGACCTCACGGTCATTGGCCCCGCACTCCTGAAGGACATGAATCTCGGACCTCGCGTTATCGATGGAAGCTTGTTCGATACCGGAAAGCCGGTGCTTATCGTGCCGCAGGGCGCCGAGCCGACTCTGTCGCCACAGCGCGTGCTCGTCGGCTGGGATTTGCGAGTCGAGGCGTCGCGCGCGGTTCGGGAAGCGCTGGATATTCTATCCGGTGCTGAGGAAGTCCGTGTCGCGCTCGTCGATCCGGAGGCGATGACCACTCGACCAGGTGCCGAACCGGGAGCCAACATCGTTGCCTATCTCGCTCGGCACGGCGCTCGGGTGTCGGTCGACCGGTTGTCGAGCGCCGGCAAACCGGCGGCGACCGTGCTCGCTCAGCACGCGCTCGACACGTCTGCCAACATGGTCGTCATGGGCGCGTACGGCAGCCGGAGGCTCCGTGACCGCCTCTTCGGAGGGGTGACGAGATGGCTGGAAGGCAATCCTTCATTGCCGCTGTTTCTGGCTCGCTGACGGGTATCTAAAAACCGTAGTTTTGATGTCTCCTGCGATCGCTAAGCCCAAATCCGAACGAGTTCCAGGCAAAAACGCCTAGCGGAACGTTAGCACCTTTGTCTGCGGGTGCAGGATGCTAGTCGCGATATCCACGTGGCAGGGTTGGCTTCGACAACCGTCTCCTTCGTCAATCAACGCGTAAGCTACATCGCCCGCCTAATCCAACAGGCTTTCACGCACAAGACGGGTCCGCCTAGGCTTGGCAGGGCCACGCGAATCTTCGCCGCCTCACCCGACCGGGAAATGACTGAGGCAACTGCTCGCCGGCTATCATGCTGTATCGACGAACCACTGGTTCTTCAGCGCGTTATCGATACAAGCCATAAGCCTGCGGAAGCGGACGCTTCGACAGCAAAGCCGAAGGAAAACCCTGTAGACGCGGACGAGGAAATTAGCAGACGATCTGCTCCGACCATCGCGTGTCGTTCACCCTTGATCCTTACCTCGGTGCCCCTAACGCACCGGAAGCGAAGGTCGTCGCCCATCGCGTGAAGGGCCACGCCAAACTGCTGCCGGAAAATGCCCGCCAGGCCGTATGAAGGAGACGCTGAAAGCCTATTGTGAAGCCGCCAACATCGTCTTTTTGCGCTTCGTGGCACAACGATCTCACTGCTTGCGTGTTCGGTAAGTGCTGGACGCAGCTGGAAGGAATATGCGCCCCTGCTGGTTGGCGAACAGACGCCGCTGAGCAGTGTTCTCACAGAATTGCGAAGCAACTGCCCTTCACACCGCTCGGCCTGGATACGGATAACGCCACCGCTACGCCGCGTTGGAATAGTCGGCTATCAGCTCTTTCTCGCCCGACCTTGAGCTGGCCGGAGGCACGCGCTTCAGCGCGTAGAGGAGCGTCGGCGACGCCCCTAGCCCGATTGCCTGAATTGCTTTTGGACTGTTCCCCACAGAGTTCCAGACGGTTTGCGCACGAATGTCGAACTGCAGCGCGACAAGCTGCGACGGCAGCGTCACCCCAACCAGCGCCTGTAGATGTGAAAGGGTACCTCGGCATTGGCAAAAAATGTCTCGCCTTCAGCGATAGTCGAAGCCGACCGCTATTGCGGTAAACTTTGGCCGCCCGCCGGGCTGGGTTGCTGGGCGCCGGCTTCGTACCTTCCTTCGTGTCCGAGTCCCAGGCCGTAGGCGGGAGGTGCTCCAGTCTAAATTTAAGCTATCCCGCCATGGCGAACTTCAGCCCCTCAGTCGGTTTTGCAGTGCCTGCCGATCGGCACGGAGCCCGTCGAGGTCCAGCTGGACTGGCTGCCCTGGTTGCGCCAATCGCCTAACCAGCTCGCGCGTGCCGTCCACCACAAAGACGCCGCAATCATAACCGTTTCGCTGTTGAGGGAAGCGGGGTGACTCCAGGCGAGCGCCCAGCCTTGCTGCGAGTTGTCCTGCGGGCCCCTCGTTGTATCTCCCGTTCGAGTCGTAGTGATAGGCAACCGGCCGTCCGCGCTCGCGGCGATCAACGAACAGCAGCGACCAATGGCTGCCGCGGCGATTGGCACTGGCATCGTTCACGGGCAGGAACAGGAAGTCGGCCGTGTCGTCGCCATTGTGATCATGAACGATGCGCTGGAATGCGCGTAGCATGTCGCTCTCGGTGCCCAAGCGCAGGCTGCCAAGGGTTATGAGGGGATCCACGAACCGCGTCCGGGCGGCCAGACCCGGATTGTTCCCCTGCAACTCTTGCGTCAGGAGCTGGTAGTC
>NZ_JBWGIO010000037.1:0-34751 GCF_057784215.1 Mesorhizobium sp. CNPSo 4661
GGGCCAGATACATGACCCTGGAAACAATCAGCCAGATGAGCGATGATCCCATGATCAGCCTGCCAGCCGTGGCGCGCTGATCAGCCCGGCCCATGCCGGAGAGCACGGCGACCAATGCCGCCAACTACACTACGCCGCGGGACACGATCATACCGCAGGGTGCGCCACTGACGTACCCGCACAGGTAAACTGTATTCTCTTGGGCGCAAGCAGCTTTCATTTTCCCGGTCCCAAGAAACCCATAGCAGCCTTTCCGCGTCGAGCGAGCTCAAGAATCGCTGCTGCTTCGATACACGCCCGGGATTATTCCATAACGTTTCAACTTGTCGTAGAAGGTTTTGCGGGGCACCTGCAGAAACTCGGTCGTTCTCCTCACGTCGCCATCGCATTCCCGCAATGCGTTGCGGATCACGGTCGCCTCGTAAAGGCTAACCTTTTCGGAAAGAGAGAGACTTAAGTCGGCTTCTCTTTTTCCAGGAAGCGAATTCGACGCGCCTTCAAGTCCCAACGCAACCCGATCGGCGAAATGCGCAAGTTCGCGAACATTGCCGGGCCAGTCATGGCCCATGAGATGATTACGCACGGCCGCGGTTATCTCCCACACTGGCTTGCCGAAGCGTTTGCAAGCGCGTTCCAAGAAATGCGCAAAGAGGATCGGGATGTCCTCGCGCCGCTCGCGAAGCGGCGGGATATGCACCGTGACGACGTTTAGGCGGAAATATAGATCTTCCCTGAAATCACCGCGAGCGTTCGGGTCGCCCAGATCGACCTTCGTCGCAGCCACGACACGAACATTGATGCTGCGGGTTTCGTTGGTGCCGAGTGGCGTGACCTGCCGGGTCTCGAGTACCCTTAGGAGTTTAATCTGGAGTGCAGGCGGCATGGACTCGATTTCGTCGAGGAATAGGGTGCCGCCATTCGCATATTCGAGGCGACCGATCCTGCGCCTATGCGCGCCGGTAAACGCGCCTGCTTCATGGCCGAAAAGTTCGCTTTCGATAACACTTTCGGGCAGCGCCCCGCAGTTCAAGGCCACGAACGGCTTCGTGCTTCGTCTGCTCCAGCGGTGAAGCAGGTCCGCGACCACCTCCTTACCCGCGCCGGTTTCACCCTCGACAAGGACGTCCACATCCGTATCGGCGATCTGGCGGAGCGTTTCGCGCAGCCATGTCATACTCGGTGCGTTGCCTAAGAGGGGCATATCACCCGCGGATCGGAGGACCGCATCCCTAAGGCGCCTGTTTTCCAAGACCAGGTGCCGGTTTTCGGAAGCGCGATTCAGCGTCACCAAAAGCCGGTCAGTCTCATATGGCTTAGCTATGAAATCGTAAGCGCCGTCCTTGATGGCGGCAACGGCGAGTTCGACGTCGCCGTGCCCGGTGATAAGGACGACAGGGATGTTCGGATCGATTGCCTTTACCCGCTCAAAGAGCTGAAGGCCGTTCATTCTAGGCATGCGGATGTCGCTGACGACGGTACCATTGAAGTTCTCGTCGATTTTGGCGAGTGCGGCCTCGGCGGAGTTGAGGACGATAGGGCTAAAGCCGGCAAGTTCCAGCATCTGCCCTGCAGCAGGCAGCAGATCCTCGTCGTCGTCAACGAAGATTACGGTCCCTTTTTCCACACTCATTCGGCACGCCTCAGTTCGATGGTGAAGGAAGTCCCCTTTTTGTGGCTGGCATCGAGTCGCAGCGAGCCGCCGAACTCCCGGGCGATCTCAGCTGAAATAACCAGGCCAAGACCGAGCCCCTTTTCCTTGCTTGTGGTAAATGGCATGAAGAGGCTCTTGCGAATTTCAGGGGCAAGGCCGGTACCATTGTCTCGAACCGATATGGTGACCGTTTCTCTGTTCTGGGCAAGCGCTATCTCGATCCGCGGTTCCGGCAGGCCCTTCAGGGCATCGAGCGAATTCTGCAGGAGATTGACCAGGATTTGCTCCAGCCGAACGCAACTTGCCATTACCATCGGAGACAGATTTGTCCGCTTCCGTTCGATCGTCACGCTAGATTCGCGGATTCGGCCCGAAAGGAGCGAAAGCGCCCCGTCGATCGCTTCTTCCGCCGATACTGGCCCCACAGAACCTGTTGCGCGGCGGGAGAACGACCGCAGCGTTTCGGTGATCGCCCCGATGCGTCCCGTTATAGCAATGATCGATTTCAAATTCCCCGCGGTTTCTTGCGGCCTCTCGCCTTGGAGAAGACGTGTAGCATTTTCGGCATAGGTGCGAATTGCTGTCACCGGCTGGTTAATCTCGTGGGCAACTCCGGCTGCGATCTGTCCAAGAATTGAGAGGCGGTTCGCCTGAGAGAGTTCATCACGTAACCGGCGCACTCTTGCCTCGGCATTCTCCCGCTCGGCTATCTGAGCTGCGAGCGTTTCGTTCGAACGGCGGAGCTCTGCGGTACGCAAGTTGACGCGATGTTCCAGTTCCGCGTTCATGCTCGCAAGCGCGTGCTGCCGTTGCCGGATCGCCTGCCGCCGTCGAACCATGACGGAAACAGCAAATGCCACGAGCACGAGGGCAAGCAGTGTTGTCGTGCGGGCTGTCATCATCGCCGCGGAAATCTCTGCATCGGCAGGGATGAGCAGTGACAGCCGCCAACCAGGGACCACTTTGCCGAGATCCTGAGAAACCGCGACAAAGCCGGCCGCCTTGTCCGCGGTGCTTGCGGTAACCAGCGTTCCGTTGCGGTGCGAAAGCGGGACGGGCTCGAACATCGCGCCAGGCAGTTGCAGATGATCGCGGGCGATTTCCGCCTCTTTTTTGGACAGCGGGGAGAGAGCGCTAAAACGCCATTGAGGCACGCCGGTTGAAAGGACGACGCCGTGCTCATCGCTCGTGAAGACCACGAAACCGCTCTCACGCCAGCTCGACTCCACCCGGTCCAGCTCGACCTTCACCACGACGACGCCGAGTGGTCCCTCCGGTCCATCGATTCGGCTCGACAAGAAGAGGCCGGGGCGCTTGCTGACGGTACCAAGTGCGTATTGCGTGGCCATGCCGCTCGCCATCGCTTCAACGAAATAGTGACGGAAACGCAAGTCCCGGCCGACAAAACTGGTGGGCTCGCCGGCGTTGCTCGCAGCAACCGTCGTTCCCTCACTGTTGATGACGTAAATGACTGAAGAGGCGGCGTCGCGCGCGACGGCGCGCAGCTTGTCATCCAGCGCAGCTTCCCCACCGGTGCTCGGACTGCGAAGCATCTCCTGAACCGCACCGTCACGAGCCAGGATCCGCGGAATCAGTCGTTGTTTCTCGACGTCTCCTTTCAAAGTGTCGGCTGCAAGTGGGCGCGCCGCAAGAGCGCGGTCGCGTAGGTCCGCCTCAGCTTTGGTGCCGGCAATCCGGCCGGCTGCAAAAACAAAAAACCCGAAGCCCAGACCAACAAGTGCAAACAAAGCCGCAAGCCAGAGAATTCGGCCGGCGCTCAATCTGCCAAGGAAGTTGAACGGGGCCTTTTGCAAGCCACCCTCGCTGCTGCAGTCGTCTTCTACCGAAGTGCTCCAGACTAGTGCCGGATTTCGCCAGATGAAACCAGAAAGTCCGGAAATCCACACACTTGCATGGCGCAACCTCCCCGAAAAGAAGCGAAACCACGCCATCCGCTCGGCCTCTCGGTTTGGCATGGCTCTTGCGGAAAAAACCGCAGCAGCGTTCGACCGGAGCGCAGCGATCAAGAAAGCCCGGGGAGGAGAGGCAATGCCAACTTCCGGGTCTGGGAGAGATTGATGTTGAACCCACAGAACGCCAGCGTGAACGTCGCGCCTCGCAAGCCCTTCTATGCACGGCTGTACGTACAGGTGATTGCCGCCATCGCCATGGGTGTCGCGCTTGGCCATTTCTACCCCGAAGCCGGCGAAAACATGAAGCCGCTTGGTGATGCCTTCATCAAGCTCGTCAAGATGATCATCGCACCGGTGATCTTTTTGACCGTCGCGACCGGCATCGCCGGCATGCACGACCTTCAAAAGGTCGGCCGCGTAGCCGGCAGGGCGATGGTCTATTTTCTCACCTTCTCAACGCTGGCACTGATCGTCGGCCTCATCGTGTCCAATGTCGTCCAACCGGGCGCCGGCCTCAACATCGATCCGGCCTCGCTCGACGTTCAGGCCATCAATCCCTATGCCGCGAAGGCCCATGAGCAGTCCGTGACGGGCTTTCTGATGAATATCATTCCGACCACGATTGTGGCCGCATTCGCGGACGGCGACATCCTGCAGGTCCTTTTCTTCTCGGTGCTGTTTGGCATTGCCCTTGCGATGGTTGGAGAGATTGGAAAGCCGATCAGTTCCTTCCTCCAGGCGCTCACCGTGCCGGTCTTCGCGCTGGTTGGCATCCTGATGAAAGCGGCCCCGATCGGCGCGTTCGGCGCCATGGCCTTCACAATCGGGAAGTACGGCATCGCCTCCGTCGTCAATCTCGCGATGCTGGTCGGAACGTTCTACGTCACGGCCTTTCTCTTCGTGTTTTTAGTTCTGGGGGCTGTCGGCCGTTACAACGGCTTCTCGATCGTTTCTCTCATCCGATACATCAAGGAGGAGCTGCTCTTGGTGCTTGGAACGTCCTCCTCGGAGGCCGCGCTGCCCACTCTCATGGACAAGATGGAGAAGGCTGGTGCCAACCGTTCAGTCGTAGGGCTCGTCATTCCGACCGGATATTCCTTCAACCTGGACGGCACCAACATCTATATGACGCTTGCGGCCCTCTTTATCGCCCAGGCGACGAATACCAATCTCTCGATCAGCGATCAGATCCTGTTGCTGCTCGTTGCGATGCTTTCCTCTAAGGGAGCGGCGGGGGTCACCGGCGCCGGCTTCGTCACGCTGGCCGCCACTCTTTCTGTGGTGCCGTCCGTTCCGGTGGCTGGCATGGCATTGATCCTCGGTATCGACCGGTTCATGTCCGAGTGCCGGGCCCTTACGAACGTCATCGGCAACGCCGTGGCAACGCTCGTGGTCGCCCGTTGGGAAGGCGAATTGGATCAGGCGCGGTTGGAAGCCGCCTTTGCAGGGCATCATCTTTCCGAGACCTTGGCCGATCAACCGCCCGTCTCACGGCCACTGAGTGACGCCGCATCGTTGCGACTCGTCCATCCGCCTGGTCGGTCGCAAGCACAGCGAGGTCGACCCGCAGACACCAAGCGAGGACTCGGGGATTGAGCAACCCAAAGGCGCTGAAAGCAGCACCATCGCGCTTGAGCCAACAACGAGCATCAATACGCGCCGGGTTTTCGCTTGGAGCGCTGCTCACCGGTGCGGTCTCGACCAGAGGGATTCAAACGAGTTGACCCCGATAAATCCACCACAAGGATCGGGAGGTCCTGGTCGGCTGTTGACGCGATCCGTAGCGATATCGTGGCTGCCTCGTTAGCCGTGAGCGAAAAGCAGTCTCGCGCAGATCAACCGGTTCGCAACCCTCCAATACATCGGTCCAATAAAGACGAGGCACGCGTGACCGAAGCATTGCCTCGGGAAGAGACGGTATTCCGTACGCCGCCTAAAACACGCAACGCCGGCCGATAAACCTGGCCGAAAGTAAGAATAACAATAGTCGGCATGAGAAAGAAAGGTAAAGCCAATTTCAAAATGTCTTCGGACGAAATAATACTGGCACCGGCACGTTAGGTGCAGCGAAATCGGCGGGGATAAACCTGAGCAAGTGGAGGGTGTAATTGCGCCCTCAAAAAAAAGGAGAGGATATGTCGGAACCAAAACTAGAAAGCGTGCTTTCGTCGTTTTCGCAGGTGGCAAGGGGACTAGAACCTTTGCCGTCCAATCGCCCTTCGCTGGACGATAGCTACGTCAGGCTAAATTCGAATGAGAATCCATTCCCGTTGCCGGAAGCCGTAATGCAAAGTGGAATTGCCGCCCTTGAGCAGCAGTATCTGTATCCAGAACTCGACAACATCAGTTTGAGGGAGGCCGCGGCCGACACCTATGGCCTCACCAAGGATCAGGTGATTGTCGGAAACGGATCCTCCGAACTTTTGGGACTCATCTACAGGGCCTTCCTTGCCCCTGGTGACAGCGTGGCGATGCTATCGCCCGGCTTTTGGTTCAACCGCAAACTCGCCATGTTGCAGGGCGCTCAATTTATTGAAATCGAGTGCGGTCAATCTAATACCCTGCCAGTAGAGGAATTGCTCTCTGGTCCAGCAAAAGGCGCCAAGTTCATTCTTCTAGCCAATCCGAACAATCCGACTGGAACATTTGTGCCGGTGGCCGAGATCGAACGCCTCGCGTTGCAATCGGATCATCTGATCGTTCTCGATGAGGCCTATGTCGACTTCGCGCCTGACAATGGCCTGCGCCTTATCGATAGTTGTCCCAATATTCTGCTCCTACGGACATTTTCCAAAAGCTTTGCCGCCGCCGGTATTCGTATCGGTTTTGGATTTGGTCATCCCGAAATCATTGGAAGGTTGCGGAACATCCAAAATGCTTTCAACATGAACGTGATCGGCCATGCGGTTGGCATCAGCATCCTCGCGCATCGCGCCGCCTATGAAGAGAACCACCGGCACATCAAGCAGGAGCGGGAGCGCGTGTCCTTCGCGCTCTCGCAACTGGGTTTTTCCGTAACCCCTTCACATGCAAATTTCTTGCTAGCCCGCGTGCCGACAGGACGAGACGGTAGATGGTGGCAGCAATCGTTAGAGCGGCGCAAAGTACTTGTCACCGTTCCTCCCGATGAATTTCTGAAAGATTGCATAAGAGTAAGCATAGGAACTTCGCAGCAGATGGACTTATTTCTGAATGAGGTCACGAGTATACTGATAAGTCCGTGGAAGTAGAATAGGCCGACGGACGCGTATCTAAATTCGAAATTACATCGCGGAAAACCTTATATCTATAAGTACCTAGTTAACCGACGCTTCGACTTAGGTCTGAAGTGACGATTTTCCGCGTCAAAATCCTGGAGACAATAGAGTGAAAAACGACCTTTCGAAGCCGACCTTCGGAATATTCGATCACTTGGATGACGACGGTCGCGACATCGGCCCACAATATGCCGATCGCCTGAAGCTGGCCGAGGCGTGCGATCACCTCGGTTTTTATGGTTATCATCTCGCAGAGCACCACTGCACCCCGCACGGGAGAGGTTCGTCGCCAAATCTCTTCTTATCGAGCGTCGCACAGCGCACCCGCCAGCTGCGTATTGGCCCGCTGGTTATGCTCCTCACCCTGTACCATCCGCTTCGTGCGTTCGAAGAGATCTGTATGCTCGACCAGTTGAGTGGTGGAAGGTTGGAGCTCGGTCTAGGCCGAGGCTCTCAACCGGCCGAATTGAATTATTTTGGGATTGGCACGGACACAGTGCCGGGCCGTTATTCGGAAGCCAGCGAAATCCTAATCGCGGCCATGAAAGGAGGGAAGAAGTTATCGTATCGAGGCCGTCACTTTGAGCTCAATAAGGTTCCCCTGACGCTTAGCCCCCATCAGCGCCCGCATCCGCCGACATGGGTCGCCACCAATCGACCCGAATCGGCAAGTTGGGCCGCTGAGAACGGCGCAAATCTCGCCTGCGTAGGACATAGCTCGTCCGTCCGCAAAGTAACCGATGCCTTCCGCGCCAGCCGGAAGGAGACTACGGACAAAGGTAGTCCGGTGCCGTTTCTTGGATTGCTGCGCATGGTCGTGATTGGTAGTTCTGATGCGCATGCCTATTCGGTCGCGGCACCTGCTTATGAAACATGGCTCAAGAGCTTCAAGTTCCTCTACGACCTCAATGGCATCTCGACTCCGCCAAACCTACCGCTGACCTTCGAAGCGGCGATTGAAAGTGAGCTGTGCGTAGCGGGAACGGCAGCTTTTGTTCGGGACGCTCTTCTTGGTCAATTGGAAATGGCTGGCGCCAACTATCTTCTTTGCCAGCTCGCGTTTGGAGATTTACCTCTGGAAGCGTCCCTATACACTGCAGTGACGATTCATTCCGAAATCATGGCCCGATTTGCCTGACCATGATCGGTGGCGTAGGGCGGCTCCAAGGAGTCGCCTTACGCCAGCGACCAGCCCGCTGGCAGACCATAGCCCGGCAGCACGTGGTCAAGGTGGGACTGAACGCTACGCCTGCATAGGTCGGGCGTGTTCCAGACGACGACGTTCCCCAGCCCCTCCTCGCTCAACCGTCGTTGTTTACACCGACGATTTGCCATTGCCCGTGTTGCAGGCAGCAATCCACTGCATTGCCGAGGTTGGATCTTCCAATATGGCGGCCCGCTTCGCAAAGCCGTAGAAGGCAGCGCGGGCGGTGCTTAAGGGCTTGTGCCCATCGTAGGCGTCACAACATGCTTTAAGGGCAGTCTCGTGGATCAGGTCTCTGCGATCCTCGGGCCACTCATCGAGAAAATCGATGGCGTCCTCGAGATTTGCAATCTCTTGCACGACATAAGCGGCACGCTTCACGAAAATAGGGCTGCCGAAGGCCTGCGCCTTCATTTCGTCTACTCCCGACCTGCTGAACAGCCGACTCGCAAGGCGGCCTCATTGACACGGCCGACCATTGCTGAATGTGTTGTCAGCCTTATGACGCTTCAAGAGGAAAAGCGGCTATTCATCCTCGGGAGGAACCCGACCGATCATCACTACTGCCGCAAAATTGGCCACCTCGGTGACAATGCCCATCGTTCCAACCGCCGCCGACGGACGGTGAACCCAGTAGCCTAAACCAGTCGTTCACAGCACAGCAGCGAAGGAACGGAGTAGCCTGGCAGCGTGCCGATGTACAGGAAGGCGCACTTATTGGGCTGGATCAATCCAGCCCAAGCCTTTTCTTCAGTTCCGCATTTTCCTTGCGCAGACGATCCGCAAGCAGGCTCTTCAGCCGCTTGTTTTCTTCCTCGAGCGCGAGGAGACCCTTCAGCTCGTCATTGTCCGCTGCAGGCGTCGCTGCTTTCTTCCAAATGTAATATGTCTGTTCCGAGATGCCGGCCTGCTTCACCGCGCTCTTGAGAGTGGCGCCGCCGCCGATCAAGGTCTCGATTTGAGCGAACTTCTGGCCGCGCTCCTTTGCAGAGTGGACCTTGCGGCCTATCCGCGCCGATGGCAGTGCTTCAGCGGTCGCGGATATCGGCTTGGCGCCATTCTTCCGGCCAGGCGCGCCCGGCTCAGCCTTTGGCTTCCTCGACCGCGGGGTTCTCGCGCTCGGTTTTGACGTCTCCTCCTCGGCCGCCGTTTCGCTAGGAATTACTGTTTCGGTTTCCAGGCGACTTGCCATGAAATTCTCCATTTGTGGTTTTTGCATAGGTTCAGCATCGACAGTAGAGTCAACAAGCTGACGATTTGGCAGTTGAATCTTCCGGAGTTCCTCTGTTGTTTCGCCCATCGCCGCGGCGATGTCGAAATCGCCCCAGATGGAACTGGCGGTTTTTTGATAACGGCGCTTCTGTTTGACTTCCACGGTGAATGGTCGCGTTTGCCGCCTCATAGTTCCTGCCTGATAAGAAACGAGTAGAAGAATGAAGTCGCCGTTCGAATTCCTGGCGCTTCCCTGGTTCGCGGAGCTTTATCGTAAAAGGTCCTCGACGAGCAAGTGACATCGGTCACGGCAGCGCGCTCAGGCGGGCTGAGCGCAGAGCGCGCGCGAGGAGAATGGCTGCAACGCCACGGAAGTGGGTGCATTCGGCTCGGAAGCGCCTGAGCGTCCGAAGCTCCCGTCATGTAAGCCCACGGTTTGCCGTTCAATCTTGTGATGAATTTTGGGCGGGCAGTCGCCGCAGTGCAGGGCTTCCAGGCGTGCAACGATTTCGGCGTCACGCGAGCTTTATTCGTGACATTCAAATGCTCGCCATGGGTGGTGATCTCGGCATTGCGCAGGGCTCGTTTTGCTTCCGCAAGCGGGAGACGCGCCGGCTATCGCCGCTCGGCAAAGTGCCTGCACCATTGCGCTGCCTCCTCGGAGCTCGGCGCCTCAGATCCGTAACCCGCTGGTTCGGAGGTATCGAGTTGCTCATCGGGAGCGTCGTCGAACGAGGCGTGGTTGAGCTTGTAAAGTTTAGAATAGAGACCGCCCATTTCGATCAACTCGTCGTGCTTTCCGCTTTCGGCGACCTTGCCGTTCTGCAGAACGACAATACGGTCGGCGCCTCGGACCGTGGCAAGACGGTGCGCGATGACGAGGCCAGTGCGGCCTTCAAGAAGCCTGACGAGTGCCTTCTGGATCAGCATTTCGGTGTAGCTGTCGATGTTGGCGGTCGCTTCGTCGAGTACCAGGATCTTGGCGTTTGCGACAAGCGCACGTGCAAAGCTGATAAGCTGGCGCTGGCCCAGGGAGAGATTGCCGCCGCGTTCACCTAGAGCGGCGTCGTATCCACCAGGAAGGCGCACAATAAAGCTGTGCGCGCCGACTGCCATGGCGGCCTCGATAACCTCTTCCCGCGTGGCTTCAGCCTTGTGGTAGCGGATATTCTCAAAGACCGTGCCGGTAAAAAGGAACGGCTCCTGTAACACCATGGCGATCTGACGGCCAAGAGATTTCTGGGTGACATCTCGCACATCATAGCCGCCGACCAGCACCTGGCCCTTTTGGACATCATAGAAGCGGTGGACGAGTGCCATTGCACTCGATTTGCCGGAACCCGTCGGCCCGACCAAGGCGACGGTTTCGCCGGGATCGGCTCGGAACGACACGTTGTTCAATACCGGATGCTTGGGATCATAGCCGAAAGTAACGTTCCTGAACTCGATCGAGCCGTCCATCTCGGGTGAAAGCACCCTGGCATTCGGTTTGTCCTGGACCTCAATCTTGACGTCAAGAATGTCGGTCAGCCGCTTTCCCGACGCCATCGCCCGTTGCATGATCGAATATTGCAAGGTGAGCGAGCGGATCGGATCGAAGAAGCGCTGAATGTAGAAAAGGAAAGCGACTATCACACCCACATCAATTCGGTCGTTCATGACCATGGAACCGCCGACAACGATGACGACAGCCAGGGCAACGCCCGTCAGGCCATCGACGATCGGCACCATGATCTGGGCGTACTTGGCGGCGGTCAGATGTGTCTTGAGATGGGCGCGGGCTTTGTCATCATAAAGCAGTAAATTGACCTGCTGCCGGTCCATCGACTGCACTGCCCGTACGCCATGAATGGCTTCAGCCAGCGCGCCATTGGAAATCGAATTCGCCTCATTGGCGGCCATGAAGGCGTCGCGAGCGCGCGGCAGCCAGAAGATGCGCACGATGAAGAGAACAGGCAATACCGAGAACGTAAGGAGCCCTAAGCGAACATCGAGCCACAGCATGATGAAGACGATGCCAAAGAGAAGGACGATGTCGCCCAGCGAAAACACCGAGGTTTCGAGGAATTCCCGCATGGAATTGACGTCGCCCTGCAGGCGCGACATCAGCCGTCCCACCTCTGTCTTGTCCATGAAGGAAAGCGCTACGTCTTGCAGATGGCCGAACGTGGCGCGGCGAATATCGGACAGAACCTTCTCCGCCATTTTGTAGATCACGATCTCTTGCGTGTAGCTAGCAGCAAAATTGACCGAGATCGTAAAAAGGAAAGCGCAGCCGGCCGCAAGCAGGGCTGAGCGATCGCCACTTTCTGGCTGCATGCCATGGTCGATCGCAAAGCGGATGATCAGGGGGACGAGAAGCTGTGAGCCGGTGAGGATCAACATAGCGGCAACCGAGATGATCAAGTTGGCGCGATAGGGCCGGACGAACGCCCAAATGCGCCGAACAATATTCTTGTCAAACGCCGGCCCGAACATCTCTTCTTCGAAGCGGTGCGAACCGACGACGGCATGCGGCGGATGCCGGTGGTCGCCGCGGGCATCGTTGCGTTCCGTCTCGACTTCGCCGGCTTGGAGCATCAGCTCGCCCCCTCCTGGTCGGGCAGCATGTCCTCAAATGCGCGCACTTGGAGGTCATAAAGAGCCTTGTAGCGTCCGCCCTTCGCCAGAAGCTCTTCGTGAGTGCCACGCTCGAGGATCTCGCCGTTCTCGATCAACAGGATTGCGTCGGCATGCCTGAGCGAACTGAGCCGGTGGCCGATGATGATGGTCACGCGATCCTTGGCAAACAGTCGCATGGCGGAGCGAATGCGCTGTTCTGTGGCTGCATCGATCGCGGCAGTCGAGTCGTCGAAGACAATGACCGAGGGGCGCAGCATCATCGTGCGGGCGATCGCCAAGCGCTGACGCTGTCCACCCGACAAGGATATGCCGCGCTCACGCACCACCGTCTTGTAGCCGGCCGGCAGCCCCAGAATATAGTCGTGAAGCTGAGCTGACTCGCTCGCGCCCTCGATCCGCTGCGCATTGGCCCAGGGATCGCCATAGGCGATATTGTTTTCGAGCGTCGTGGTGAAAACGAATGCATCCTGCTGCACGACCGCGACGGCTCTGCGGAGCGTGGCCAGGGTGACCTCGCGGATATCCTGGCCGTCAAGCGTGATGACACCGCCGGTGACATCATAAAAGCGAGGGATCAGATGAGCCATCGTCGATTTTCCGGAGCCGGGCGGGCCGACAATTGCAACCGTCTCGCCCTTGCGGGCTTCAAAACTGATATTCTTCAGGATTGGGCGGTTCTCGGCGTGCGGATAGGCGAATGAAACATCGTCGAAGCGCAAGGTGCCCTCGCTGATTTCGAGCGGTTTGGCGTCTGCTGCGTCTTTGATCGCAATATCCAGGTCGAGTAACCCGAATAGGCGCGAACCGCATGTCGAGGCACGGGCGAAGCCATCTACTATCACGCCTATCTGGCGAACCGGCATCTGGAGGATCGTCATAAATGAGAGGAACGTGGCAAGTTTGCCCACGCTGATTTCGCCTGCGGTGACTTTGTTGCCGCCGACCCACAGGACCAGTCCCATGGCGAGAAAGAACGAGAAATTCATCGCGGAAATGTTACGCACGTAAATCTCGACCCGTTCGTATATGAGACCAAGCGCATTCTTCGAGGCGCTGTCGAACTTCAGCATCTCGTAGGCCTGCGCTGCAAACGCGCGGACAACCCGGATGCCGACGAGATTTTCTTCCATCACACGGCCGAGGACGGAAAGCCGCTCCTGCACATCAAGCCAGGTGGCGCGCAGCTTGAGCTGGGTGATTGATGAGCGCCACCCGACAAAGGGCACGAAGCTCAGCGCGAGAAGACCAAGAACCACGTTGGTGGAAATCAATATGTGGGCACCAACCCCGATCAGGATGACGAGCAGGACCGCGCGAACCAGAGAGGCAGCGAAGTACATCCGCACGCCTTCCAGGTCGAGCATGCCGACTGTGATCAGATCGGCTGAATGCGTCTGGTCATAAAAAGAAAAGCTGAGCCGCTGGATCTTCTCATAAACAGCGACCCGCAGTGCATACGCGACGTGATGTCCGACCGATTCGGCAAGATAGTTCTCAGCCAGCGTGAAGAGGCCGCGCAACACGCTAACGGCAAGCAGCAGAAGGGCCGAGTTCTGCAGCGCCTCCTGCGCTGCCGCTCCGCTGACTCCGCCGGCGACGGCTGTCTGGGTCTGGTCGATAGCCTCACCGAGAAGCACGGGGATGAGCAATTGGAGCGATGCCGCAACGAGCGTCGAGCCGATCGCTCCGGTGACCTGCCACGGGTGCCGCAAATTCATCCGGGTAATGCGGGCGATCGTGCTCCAGCCCCGGACTGAACCGGCCACTTCTCCAATCGCCACCGAATTTCCGGGCTTCGTCACGTTGCGATTGGCCTTACTGTTGGAGGGGGCAGTCCAGTGGTTTTGTACCTTTTGGAGGGCCTTGAGCCGCACGACTCCCCGTCAAACGCCCCTCATGTGCAAAGCTGGCCACCATCTGCTAGATGCCTGTCCCAACCAGTTGAGCCGCGGCTTCGCATGCCGGCATGTCTATGACCGTGATTGCGTTTGCTGCAAGGAAGCGGCGCTCGTTCTTGGTCAACGTTGCCGAATCGATAACCGCAAAATGTGGGCCGCTTGAGCGCTTGATGACCTGTCGGGCGTAAGTGCGCAGCATCTGATCGTCGAACCGACAGCCGAAGAACAAGAAACCGCGCTTGGTGCGCCGTTCCTTCACGGCTTGAGGGATAGGCGTCTGGATATCGATTTCGGTTAGGGCTTCGACGTAGTCCGAATCCGCGATGAGGAAGTTTGCCACCGGCTTGATGCTGCCGTGCGGCGCATAGAGGACCGTCGCTGCCGTCGAGTCTGGTTGGAGTTCCATTCCAGACAAATTGTAGGTTTTCGTCCAAATGTCGCCAGTTGCGTCCGCGCGCGGGACGCCTTGAACCTCGACGACATCAGTTCGCCCCGTCGCTACGAGGGCAGCGCGCATGGCGCCGTCGTACCAGCTATCGACGATCAGGGAGAGCGGAAGGGTCGCGAGCCAGGCGTGAAAGACGGTCGGCGCCACCGGCCCCGCGAATATCTCAGCCATCCAGGCCTGGAGCGTCCGCCGATGCCGACGCTGTTCGATGAATTGAGCGACCGACCACATATTGGTACGAATCTTCGCAGGGGCTGGCGCCCGCGCGTTGAATGCCGAGGCAACGGCTTGCGGCGTGCGCGGTACCGGTGGTTCCCCGTGCCTAAGCCGAAGCAGGTCCGGACCGAGATATGGAATGATCTCATCGGCGCAGAGTGCTTTCTTCAGCAGTTTAAGCTGCTTCGCGGCATGACTGTCCCGATTGATCATGAGATGGCGCAAGGTCAGGATGGTTTCCATGCTCGTTTCCCGTTGACGCTGTCAGATTGCCGACCTGTGGCGTCACTCCTCGTCGGAAATCTTCCTAGCCTCGACGGTGATCGGCAAAGGTGTATCTCGTGGAAGGTCGGGCAGGACGAGCCGCCAGCCGTTCCTGAGTGTTATGGACCCTCCCCATAGCTCTTCATTCTCGACGCTGATGATCGGCTCTTCGAGATCCTTCTTGGGCACATACGCCGATAGGCCGGCATCGGTCCTGCGGATCATTAGCTTCATTGGGCTGTTCCATTGTTAGTGACCACAGGTGATTTCGGCACTGCAAGATCCCCGGATTTGTCGAGGCTGACCAGTTCGTGGGCGCGCATGCCAACGACGGTGCCGCGATCGAGCCATTCGACCGCATAGATGTAGAACTGTTGGAGAAAAGTGCCGATGTCGCGGACATAGCCTTCATCGCCCTTCCGCACGAGGTTTGCGCCTATCTCGCTACCGGGATAGGTACCGTCATTCTTTACGTGTCGTGTGGCGCGGACCCGCTCCCCCGGCACAAATCGTGGAGGCTTGCGGATCTCGACCTCCTGTTCGCGTCCGAGGCCCATCCCCCTTCCTTCCTTTCCCACGTCTCCAGTTTGTCAACAATGGAGGCCATCCTCCGGAAACAAGCCGATCCTCCCGCTAACCAGACTGCAGCTCAGGCGGGAACGCAGGTCTTCGGCACCGGACATACGGAGGCGCATTGCTGCGTATCGAAGGCCTCTTTGCATTCCGTGCACTGCTCCGGATCGATCACGTAGTTCTCGCCCTTGAACTTGATTGCGCTCGAGGGGCATTCGAACTCGCAAGCACCGCATTGCGTGCATTGGGAGGCAACGATCTTGAAGGCCATTTATCAACTCCTGATTCGGTTAGGACGAGACGATCAGGCCGTCGCCGCCATTGGTTCGCTCCCAAACTCGGCGACGTAAAGCGAGCCGATGGCGGTTTCGATGTAGTCGTAACCATAAACGTCCATTGCCCGGATTCCAGCTCCTGCGAGCTGATCCTTGGGACAATCTCCGATCTTGGCACACAGCACTATGTCGACGCCCTTGAGCGCAGCTATGACGCCGTCGAGGGCGCTGTCCGCGGCTCGGCCGCCGAGGCAATACTGCTCGACCTTGCGATGCCCGATGAAGCTGATCCCCCTCTGAGAGGCCTCATAAACCTGGAATTCCTTCGAATGACCGAAATGCTCGTTGATCCGGCCGCCGCCCTTGGTCGCCACAGCGATGAGGAGCGATTTGCCGGAACCTGCTGCCTTGATGGTCGCGTCCGCCTGGCCCTTGGCCGCAACGTGATCGCCGCGCTCGCGCGCAACCACCTCCCGATAGGACGTGCGTTTGCTGGCGTCGTAGGCGATGTCGTCCGAAATCTGGTCCATCGTGAACTCCTGGCCACGATCCTCGCCAAGCAGGCCGACAGCGTCGGCCCGGCACTGCCGGCAATGTCGCATCAACTTGGCGCCACCTTCGAGGCGATCCTGAAGGGTCTTCAGTTCCAAGGCCGTTGGGCCGCGCTGCCCGGTCAGGCCGAAATGCGTACCGTGCACCGGGTCGGAAATCAGCGGCACGACATTGTGCAGGAACGCTCCGCGCTCCTTGACCCATTTATTGACCTCGACCAGGTGTTCGTCGTTGACGCCGGGGATCATCACCGAATTGATCTTGGTGAGGATGCCGCGCGCGGTCAGCATCTCCAGGCCCAACATCTGCCGCTCGTGCAGGATCCTGGCAGCATCGATGCCGGCGTGGCGGCGATGATTGTAAAAGATCCAGGGATAGATCTTTGCGCCGATTGCGGGGTCGACCATGTTGATGGTGATTGTCACGTGATCGACATTCATGTCAGCAAGCTCGGCAACACGATCCGGCAGCGCTAGTCCGTTGGTGGAGATGCATAGCTTGATGTCGCGGATTTCCCTGGCGACGAGTTCTAGTGTCGCCTTCGTCTTCTGCCAGTCGTAACAGGCGTCGCCCGGTCCGGCGATGCCGAGTACGGAAAGTTGGGGCACTTCGTTGGCGACGGCGATCACCTTGCGTAGCGCCTGGTCTGGGGCGAGCTTTTCCGATACCACTCCGGGCCGGCTTTCATTGGCGCAGTCATATTTGCGATTGCAGTAGTTGCACTGGACGTTGCAGGCTGGCGCGACTGCCACATGCATGCGCGCGAAATAATGGTGCGCCTCTTCGGAATAGCATGGATGGTCATTGATCTTCTGCCAGACGGCGGCGTCCATATCGGTCGGTTTTGCCGACGAGCCGCAGCGGGAAGATGCGCAGCCGGCGGATTTCGCGGTCGCCAACAACTGGTCGGAGGATTTGGTACGGACCAAACTCTCAAGCGAAATCGCCGGTATGGGCATTGAACGGCTCCGTTCGTGGGTGGACGTCGCAGCTCAGTTCGCAAATGTTGTGCCAGCTCGAAAAAAGGCTGTTTCAGTTCAACATGTCGGGTTTCATGTGCGATTTCGTCTGTGCGCTACGCCACAAGTTTTGTCGGGCTTGCGACTTGAACCGGCGAGCGCTGTCTCAAAGGCATCATCCTCACACAGCGAGGAGGAGTGATGTTTGACATCGCCAGGCGTTTAGAACTTCTTCACCTCGATATTATGCCGACGCAGGGCATAGCCGACTTGCCGCGGCGTTAGGCCGAGGATACGAGCAGCTTTGGCCTGAACCCAGCCGGCCTTCTGCATTGCGTCAATCAGCCGGACGCGATCGGTCACACGCATGCCGGTTGCGCCCCAAGCAGGATCGTTTGGATCGCCGGCATTGACGGGCGCCACCTCGCCCTCGGACGCGCAGATGCGCCCGTGCTCCAGCGGCGATGCAATCGGCGTTCTGTTGCGGCCGAACTCATCGCTGGCATTGCTGCCGTTTGAACGGCCGGCCCCTTTCCAGAGGAGGGAAGACAGGCACTGGCTATTCTGGCAGGCGAAATCCGAAGCGGCAATCGTGCTTGAACGCGCAAGCGTGGCCGTCCTTCGCACACAGTTTTCCAGCTCGCGGACGTTGCCGGGGAAGTAGCATTGCGAGATCAGGTCAAGCCCTGACGGCGCGAAGGCGAGCTCGCGATCGTTCTCCCTATTGAATCGATCGAGGAAGGCCTTCGCAAGGCGTGGAATATCGCCTGGTCGCTCTCTGAGCGGGGGCAGCACGATTGGCACCACATTGATGCGATAGTAAAGGTCGGCCCTGAACTCGCCATTCACGACAGCCGTCTCAAGGTCCTTGTTAGTGGCGCATATGAGCCGGACGTCGACCGTTAGCGTCCTGGTGCCGCCGACGCGCTCCAACTCGCCTTCCTGCAAGACGCGCAACAATTTCGCTTGAAAAGCAGGCGAAATCTCACCGATTTCATCGAGTAACAGGGTTCCGCCATGCGCTAATTCGAAACGGCCGGCGCGCTGCGAGACAGCCCCGGTGAAGGCGCCCTTTTCATGGCCAAACAACTCCGATTCCAAAACGCTTTCAGGTAGCGCGGCGCAATTCAGTTTGACGAAGGCCTTCTTGCTGCGAGATGAAAGCTTATGGATGGCCTGCGCGAAAAATTCCTTGCCCGTGCCGCTTTCACCGCGCAAAAGCACCGTGGAGTTGGTCCTTGCTACGACCGCGACGGTTTCAAGCACCTGCCTAAGTGCGGGACTTTCCCCGATGATCCCATCGATTTTGATATGCCGATGCCGGGCAAGGCGGGTCGCATCGTCGAGCGATTTCTCCGGTCTCCGTTGCTCCTCGATAAGCCGCTGGCGATCTGTGCCTAGGATACGATGGAGGCGGATGGTCCGGCCGACAAGGTTGGCGACCATCATCAGGAAGCGTACGTCTTCGTCGCAACGCACGCCGGCGGCGCCGCCACTGATACGGTCGATCGACAATGTCCCGAGGATTTCATCGTCAGCCTCTACTGGCACTCCGATGAAGGTGACCGGCATGGCGCCGCCGCTCGAAGCCGTTTGAAGATCACCCTGAAATAATTCGGACTTGCAGACGTCCTCTATGACGAGCGGCGCCCCTGTAGCGAGGATTCGGTCCGCCACGGCTTGCGGTATGACGCGCCGCCTGTCTGATTGAGGTGCGAGGTTGTCGCCGGTAGTTGCAGCAATCTCCACCTCTCCCTTCGCGTCCAGGACGATCACTGCTCCGTGACGCATTTGCACAAACGAGGCGAGAATGTTGACGACATTGGCAAGCGTGATCTCCAGCCGCGTAGGTGCGGTTAGAATCTCGCATATCTCGTAGATTCCCCTGAGCGGGATGTTCGTCCCGTGCATGGTTTCGATAGGTGAGCGGCTATTGCGAAGCCCAATCTCATCCACCCGTTCCCGCACTGTTTGAGCCATGGAAACACCTCAGGGGTTGCAAGGGTGCTCCTCCCAAAGCGCCTTTTGGTCTGTCGACTCGCGACACCCCAATATTGACGAGCCCCTGTTCAATTGCAAATTGTCTGGCTGCACTTTGCGGAAATTGTCGCCATACTCTGGCATTGGCGCGTGGATGCGCAGGTCATCCGAACTTGAAGAGGACACCGAAGCCGCCGCGCGGATAATTCCACTCGATCTCACCACTGGCCTCGCACAGCAGCCGACAGGTGCCGCACTCCATGCAGCCGTCGGCGGTGATCTCCACTTGGCCCTCGTCGTTCAATTCATAACATTGGGCCGGGCAGACGCGGGTCAGCGCAAACAGATTGGCGCTTGGCTTCTCGTGCGGTCGCACTTTGATATGCGGGCGCCCCGAGTCGACCAGGTAGCGGTTCTGGTAAAGTTTCTCCTCAATGCGTGCCGATGCGATTGTCATCTCGTGTCTCCTAGCGCCAGGCCAATGCCAAGCGGACGGCGTCACTCAGCAACCCCCAGCGCGAACGCGCCTTGATGAAGGCAGCAGTGGTCGCCCTTTCCTTATCGATCTTCGGGGTGCCGTCGACCCGCACGACGTTCTGAGCCGCCTGCGACATCAACCGCGGGTAAGTCGAGAAGAAATTTCGGGAATTGGTGTGGAGCAACGCCGGCATATCCTTATATTTCTTTAGGTCTTTGACCACGAAGGACTTGTCGAGCATGGTCTTGTAGAGGACAAGGTTCTGTTTGGTCATTGGACGCTTGCGACTCTTGACGTCCACGATTGCCTCAGCCGCGATACGACCGGAGGTCATGGCGAGGTTCGAACCCTCGCGGTGCACGGCGTTGTTTAATTGCGCGGCATCGCCGACCACCACCCAGCCGTCGCCAAACAACTGCGGAATCGCCTTGTAGCCACCTTCGGGGATGAGATGCGCGGCATATTCTTTCACCTCCGAGCCGGCGATCAGCGGCCGGATCGAAGGATGGTTTTTTAACGCATCGAGAAGAGCGTATGGGCTCTCCATCGTCGCAGCGAAATCCGAAACGAGGCAGCCGATGCCCAGTGAGATCGACTCCTTGTTGGTGTAAAGAAAGCCGAGCCCGGCCATGTTGCGGGAGATCGTACCCACGGCCTCGATCACACAGCCTTCACCGGCCTTGAGCCCGAACCGCTGCTCGATGACCTCTTCGGGCAGGAAATGCATTTCCTTGACGGCGAGCGCCACGGATTTCGGCTTCGGCATCTCGCGAAGCCCCGCCCGCGTGCCAAGCAGTCCGGACACGCCTTCTGCGAGGACGACAACGTCCGCGAAAATCGCTCCCCCGGTCCGGTCTGTAAGGACGCCAACCACCCTGTCCTTGGCATCGCGGACGAGGTCGGTCACGGTCGTCTCGCACAGGACCGTCGCACCGGCCTCACGCACCTTACGCGAAAACCATTTATCGAATTGGGCGCGGATGATTGTATAGCGGTTGGGCTTCGCCTCGTTGAAATCATCCGAGCGATAGTGAATCCCGGTGTGGGATGTGTCGTCCATCACCCAAAGCCGCTGTTCAACCAGGTGCCGCTCGAGAGGGGCGTCATCACGGAAATCCGGGATGATCTTCTCCAGCATGCTCGCGTACATGATTGCACCCTGGACATTCTTGGAGCCCGGATATTCACCCCGCTCCAACTGCAGCACGTTCAGGCCATGGCTTGCCAAGGTGTGAGCTGCCGCGTTTCCGGACATGCCGGCCCCCACAACAATGGCGTCGAATTTTTCCTTGATCATGTCCAGCTCCCTAGTTCGCAATCTTATCGCGACTGTGGGGCGACAGTCGCCGCGTGAAGGCCTCTGTCAGTGCGGGCAGAAAGCGGATCGCGTCGGTGACAATCCCGACATGGGCGAAATCGAAAATCGGCGCGTTCGGGTCAGTGTTGATAGCCACGATGAGATCCGCCCCTTCGACGCCAACCCGGTGCTGGATGGCGCCGGAAATTCCGGCCGCTATGTAAAGCTTCGGGCGGATGGTCTTGCCTGTTTGGCCGATCTGCCGATCAGCCGACAGCCAACCCTTCTGGACCAACGGGCGCGAACAGCCATGCTCGGCGCCGATTGCCCGCGCGAGATCCTTCACAAGCTGCAGGTTCTCCGCCGCGCCTAGACCGAGACCTCCCGCAACAACAACCTCGGCATAGGCAAGATTTGCCTTTGCCGACTGACTATCGGGGAGGAAGCCTAGAATCTTGGTGACAATGTCGTCCTCGGCTACCGACAGCTGGTGCCGGATGACGCGCCCGACCGGCTTATTCACCCGCTGCGGCATGGGCATGACCCGCGGTCGCACTGTCGCCATCTGCGGCCGGTAATTGAGCGTATAGATGGTGCACAACAAGGAACCGCCGAAGGTCGGACGGGTCGCGGCGAGCGAACCGTCGGCATCAACGTCGAGCTCGGTGCAGTCGGCCGTGAGCCCTGTCTGCAATGTCGTTGCCACCGAACCGGCAAGGTCCCTGCCAAGTGTGGTCGCCCCGAGAAGCAAGATCTCGGGTTTGTGGGTGTCGACGAGATCCGTCATGGCCTTGGTGAAAGGCTCGTTCCGATAGTCGGCAAGCAGCGGCGCCTCGACGTTGTAGACGAGATCGGCGCCATAGGCGAAAGCCTCGGCTACCGCAAACTGAGTGGTCTCTGCCGGTGGTCCGAGCACGATTGCCGCAAGCTCCACATTAAGCTTGTCGGCAAGCTTGCGGCCTTCGCCGAGCAGTTCGAATGATACAGGATGGACCTGGCCGCGTTCGAGCTCGATGAAGACCCAGACGTGGCGGTAGTCCTTGAAATGCTCGGGCAGTTCCTTCTTTATGCCGGCACGGCCGGCGGCAGGGCGAGGGGTTTCTCGGTTCGCGCTCGACATCGTCTCTCCTTGCCCTCACGCGCCGCCGTTGAAGGCCAGCTCATGTTCCAGCGCTGGCTGGCGGGTTAAGATTGCCTCGATGAGCTCGTCTGCGATATCGCGCAAGGTCTTTTCGGCGGTGTCGATTTGTGCCGCTTTTTGCGCCCGAGCCGTAGGGGCGAAAACGCGCTTGACCACCGTCGGGGACCCGCGCAGACCGCATCTGGTGAGGTCATCAATGCCGGCGTCGGCCGCACTCCATTTCAAGACCGGGCTGCGCGCGGCGCACAGGGCCTCCTCGAGCGAGCCTCGGCGAATCTCATTGGTGCCTTCCAGCATGGTTATGAGACAAGGGAGCCTGCTCTTCAGCATCTGCGTGCCGCCTTCACTGCGGCGCTCGACTTTGATCTCGCGCGCAGCAACATCAATGGAGGCAATCTTCGCGACATAAGTGAGTTGCAAGAGGTCGAGGCGCTTGGCGATGCCTGGCCCCACCTGGGCGGTGTCGCCATCGATCGTCTGCTTGCCAGTGAAGACGATATCTGGCGTGCCGAACGTATCGCCAACCTTCGCGATTGCCTGGGAAAGAGCGAAGGAGGTCGCCAGCGTGTCGGAGCCGGCAAAATAGCGGTCGGTTAGGAGCACCGCGCGGTCGGCGCCGTAACCGAGCGCCTTGCGCAGCGCATCCTCTGCCATCGGCGGACCCATGGTGAGAACGGTGACCTCGCCGCCATAATCGTCACGCAGTCTGAGTGCTTCTTCGAGGGCGAATAGGTCGTAAGGGTTGATGATGGTGGGTACGCCCTGGCGCATGATCGTGTTCGTAACGGGATGGACCCGTATCTGTGCCGAGTCCGGCACCTGCTTGATGCAGACTACGGTGTGCATTGGCGGTCTCTTTGGGCTTCTGTCCGGATGTGAGCCTGGCAGTTGATCCTTGGCAGCATCATTCGTGCCAACCGTTTTTCGTACTCCTTTTCCTGGATACTCAGTTGGTTCCTTCCAGGATCGCCTTCGTGATGACAGGATTTGTAGGCTTCTCGACATTGGCGCGTCGCAACCATCTCGCGCACTCATTCTTCTGCGAACCGCTTCAGGACGGAGTCGAACGGGACGAATGTACGGCTCGGCGTGGCAGGCTTGTTCGGATCGTGGTCTTTGAGCACCTTGAATATGCGGTGCGTAAGCGGCGAGGAGGTCGCGAAGTCCTCGTAGGCGCGTTGCAGTGTGGCGCGCACCCGCGCGGCGATCACTTGGTCAGGCAGATCCGATAGATCTTCTTCCGCAAGGTATTGGCCCACGCGTTTCATGATATGAAGCCGGGAGACATTCAGTACCTTCGGATCATAAGAGACCCCAAGGACTGCGAAGAACTCCTCCGCGGCCGACAGGCCTTTTAGTCGCGCGAGGATGTCGCTAACGTCGATAGGGCGGCTGTCAGCGGAACAATTCATTGCATTCCCCCTCGTCGGGCAACTGTCGTGCGTTCGTCGCGCAGCTGGATCCGCAGATCCCCGGAACATACCTCGCTGTGCAGACTATCGTAGAGCTCAACCAGTTGAGTTGCAGTGACGGCAGATTTGGTCTCGGACGCCTTGCGGCGGACGCGGGCCACAATCGCGGCTGCCAGATCCGGATCGAGATCGCGACCGTTGTCGTTCAGCACACGAGCAATCGCGGTTGCGCCGGAATGCTTACCGATGACGATACGATTGCAGCGGCCCACAAGAGCCGGGTCGAGCCCCTGATAGGCGCGCGAGTCCTTCAGCAACCCGGCGACGTGAGTGCCGGATTCGTGGGTGAAAACATCGGCCCCGACGACCGGCTTCATAGGCGCGGTTTGCCGGCGGGCAGCGCAAGCCACCTTGGCAGCGAGGTCGGGCAATGCGGTCAGGTCGATCCCGGTATCCGCGCCGTCGATCACGGCCATCGCGACTGCCACCTCTTCCAGCGCGGCATTACCCGCACGCTCGCCGAGCCCGAGGACGGTGACGGAGGCATGGCTCGCACCTGCGCGGATCGCGGCCAGCGTGTTGGCGGCAGCAAGACCAAGATCATTGTGCGCATGAAACTCGAGGTCGATCTCGGACTTCGCCATGAGCTGGGCGACAAGTTCGAAAGTCGAAAACGGATCGAGAATTCCGACCGTATCGGCCAGCCTGACGCGGCTTGCCCCGGCGCGCGCAGCCGTTTCGATGACCCGGGCAAGATGATCCAAATCAGCCCGCGAAGCATCCTCGCAGCCCACAGCAACGAAGAAGCCGGCAGCGGCTGCACGCCGGACCATATCCTCGATGACCTGGAGCGCTCCTGCCTCATCAAGGCCGAGCTTTGCGGCAAGTTGAATGTCCGAGGCAGGCAGCGACAGATTGACGGCGCGGATGCCGCTCTCGATCGCCGCCTCGAGGTCCCGCTCCTTCATCCGGCACCACGCCATGAGCCGAGCCGGGAGACGCCGCGCGACCGCGGCGCGAATTGTTTCGATTTCGTCGGCGCCCATGATCGGCGTGCCGATCTCGATTTCGGGGACGCCGGCGGCGGCAAGAGCCTGGGCGAGTTCCAGCTTTTCCGCCGTCGTAAAAGCGACGCCGGGCGCCTGTTCGCCATCACGCAAGGTTGTATCGTTGAGGAAGACGTCACGGCTCATGAATGGTGGCCTATTCCGCCGCCGCTCAGGCTTAGACCTGACCGAACGACTTCTGGCCTTAGCCCACGCGGCCCGAAACCGGGAGAGCCACGCAGCTTCTCCAAGATTGCCGGCATAACCTCAAGCACCCGGTCGACGTCCGCTTCGCCGTTGTCGCGCGCAAATGAGAAGCGGACCGCTGCGTGTGGAATATTCATCGCGCTCAGGACATGACTCGGTTGCATTGAGCCGGAGGTGCAGGCGGAGCCGGAGGAACAGGCGATGTCCAGGCGGCTGAGCAGATGTGGGATTGCGTCGCTTTCGGCAGTTTCAAATGAGATGTTCGCGGTGTTTGGCAACCGCTCCATTGGATCGCCAGTGACACAAGTGCCTGGGATGCGCCGGAGGATCCCCTCTTCCAGGCGGTCGCGGAGCGATTTTACCCGTGTCGCGGCGTCGTCCAAGAATTTCAGGGCGAGTTCGGCTGCCATACCGAGTCCGACTATGCCGGGAGTATTCTCGGTGCCGGCACGCCTGTCGTGCTCTTGGTGTCCCCCCTTGATCAGCGAGCGGAAGGGCACGCCACGCTTTACCCAAAGTGCGCCGATCCCTTTGGGGCCATGAAGCTTGTGGCCGGAGAGCGACAGCATGTCGATTTCCGTCGATTTCAGGTCTATCGGAAGTTTGCCGACCGCCTGCACCGCGTCGGTATGGAAAAGAGCGCCGATTTCCTTTGCCAACTCCGCAAGCTTGGCCACGGGGAAGATCATACCAGTCTCATTGTTCGCCCACATTATCGAGACGATTGCCACGTGTGGGGTGAGGGCGGCCTTGTAGGCATCGAGGTCAAGCCGGCCGCGACGGTCCACCGGGATCCTGTGGACTTTGACACGGCGGGTCTGCTCAAGATGCGCGCATAACGACAGCACGGCGGGATGCTCGACCGACGACGTGACGATCTCGGTTCGGTTGGGCAACGCCTCAAGCGCCGAAAGAATTGCTGTATTGTCGCTTTCCGTTCCACCCGAGGTGAAGGTGATCTCATCGTCAAACTGCGCGCCAATCAGCGCTTGCAACCGCCGCCGCGCCTTCTTTATAGCCGCCGCGACCGAGGCGCCAAAGGCGTGCGCCGAAGAAGGGTTGCCGAATTGATCCGAGAAGAACGGCAACATCGCTTGCACGACCTCAGGATCGACCCGTGTCGTTGCATTGTTGTCGAGGTAGACAGGCCGCATAGCTACGATCTCAGTCAACTGAAGGACTTGCCGCAGCCGCACTTCTCCCGCGCGTTGGGGTTGTCGAAGACAAAGCCGGAAGATTCGAGCCCAGCGACGAAGTCCACGGTCATTCCAGCGACAAAGGGTTGGGAGTTTGCGTCCACAAACAGCTTGACCCCATCTGTCTCAGTGATCACATCGCCCTGGCGCGAGACACTCTCCAGGCCCATTGAGTATTTGAAGCCGGCGCAGCCGCCGCTCTGGACCATAATGCGAAAGCCCTCCGCCGGCTCGCTGGCGCGGGAAAGAGCGGACTTGGCTGCGGCAACAGCGTTGTCGGTGAGCGTAATCATGGCGAGACTTCTCCCCAGCTTGTGACGTTTTCGCGGATCGCGCCGCATGAACCGTGCCAAAAGGAAAAGCCGTTTCCGCACGGCACGATCCCTCCAACGCTGCCATCAATCTTGCGCCCCATTGCTGGAAAGACGTCGCGCACCCGACATGCACTGTCGGGTTTGTCGAGTTCGTCACAGATTGTGCGGCCTCGGTTGCCGCTGGACTCGCAGGTAAGAGCATTGACGAGTGGGCAGAAGGATTTCTGCGCGGTTCAGCCGGATTGGCATGACTTTTGAAACTCAAGTTAGCGATGCGGCGAGAACCGCAGAGACCATGATCATCCCGCGCGTGCGATCGCGATCGATGGAAAGAAGGAACTAAAACAACATGTCATGTCGGTCAGGTCCTCTGGGTCGATGGAATCCGCTTTTGCTGCTCAGACGGCACGGCCGGGACCGCGATCGTGCACGCTCCCCTGCAAAACGCTGTTCCTGACGAGCACCAGGTCGGCATCGAGCATTGCGGGGTGCTTTGTCGATTGACCATCGGGCAGACACCCGATCCTCAACAAGCAGGTGAAAGCAGAGGCAGGACATGGACCAGCGCGAAAGACGATCGGCGCACGAAATCCGCCAAGCGCGGCAAGACAACCCGAAAATACGCGCGCACGATCTCGCCGCCAAATTGGGCATAACGGAAGCGGAACTGGTCGGCGCGCATTGTGGCTTTGGCGCGGTGCGCATTGCGCCAAGCGTAAACACTGTTCTGATCGGCCTCGAAGCGGTCGGCGAGGTGATGGCGCAGACCCGCAATGAAGGCGCCGTGCATGAAAAGATCGGCGTCTACGACAAGGTCGTCCCGGGCAGTCACCATGCCATGGTGCTCGGTAACGACATCGAGTTGCGCATCTTCCCGAAAGCTTGGGCGTACGGCTTTGCCATCGAGGAGCGCGATGGTGACGACATTCGACGCAGCATGCAATTCTTTGATGCCACCGGCGAGGCGGTGCACAAGGTGTATCTCGGGCCCGCCTCAGACCTCCATCGATATAAGCAGCTGCTGGCGCAACTCGAAACCTCGAGCCCCGAGCCAATCATGTTGGTCAAGGGGAGCCGAGCAGAAGGCGAAGCAGAGGTTCCGGACCAAGCCGCCAGGGGGGAGGACTTGCGCGACCGCTGGAGTCGGCTGAACGATGAGCATCAGTTCCTCGACATGTTGAAGACGTTGAAGCTCAGACGCTGCCAGGCGATGCGTATGGTCGGCGAGGATTACGCTTGGGCGCTCGATAAGAATGCCATTGGCGCCATGTTTCAACAGGTGGCCGAAGACGAGATGCCGATTATGTGCCTAGTCGGCAATCGTGGATGCGTCCAGATCCACTCCGGCCCGATCAAATCGGTCAAACCGATCGGGCCGTGCATCAATGTGCTCGACGAGAGCTTCCACCTGCATCTGGGGACCCACCACATTCGCGAGGTCTGGGCCGTTCGCAAACCGACCAAGTACGGTCACGTCACCTCGCTCGAAGCCTATGGCTCCGACGGCAAGATGATCATCCAGTTCTTCGGCAAGCGCCATGAAGGCGAGGGCGAGCGCGAGGACTGGCGAATGCTGGCCGAAACCCTGCCACGCATGTTCCTTCCGACCACTACATGATGCGAGGCCGTTGCGTGTTGTGTTCGGTGTTCGCTCGGCGCTTGCGCAGCCCCGCTCGCGTCTTTTGCCTGCCGAGACCTGTGGGGGGTGTGGCTGTCCGTTCCGATCCGTCGCGCCCGACCAGCGTATTGTCTGCACGCTTAGCCCGGAAAGTCATAACGTAGCTCTATCTCCAAGCAGAAGGTTAGGTTTTTCGCCAAGCCCCGTCACAGCTGCTTGCAAGCGGGATATCGAAAGCTGCTTGGACCCGGAGGAAGGTGAAAGCGCGCCCTTTGGCCTGCTACACCGAGATAAGTTGTCTAACGAAATGGATAGTGGAAATGCACAGAAGGAAGTTCAGCCGCGAGTTCAAGCGTGAGGCAGTGAGCCTGACGAAGGATCGGGGCGCGGCGGTGGCGCAGGCGGCGCGTGAACAATGCAGTTCGCGGATTACGCGGTGAGTTCGATCTGGTGGCCGGCGTGTTTGCGATGTCCATCTATCTGGCCAGTTCGGGAAAGCCGAACGGCTATCCCGCATTCGTGCTCGTCCTGATGCCACTGGCCCTCGGCACCGTCGTGGGCCTCATCAACAGCGTTCTCATAGCCTACGTCAGGGCCTCAGCCGCGATCTCGACACTCAGCATGTCGACAATCCTTCTCGGCCTGACGCAATATTTTCAGCGCCGGGGCGTGCGCTCGGATCGATCCCGGCATGGATCCGGGAACTTACCAACGCGCGCTTCATCGGCATGTCCTGGAGCGTCATCATCTGGATCATCGCGTCGATCCTCGTCGCCCTGGCGTTCCGCTACTTTATCTTTGGAAAGTACTTCAGGGCGGCTGGCGATAATCCCCGCGCAGCACCGGTTTCCGGTATTCTATATGCCGGGATTGTCTTCACGGCGCATCTCCTCGCAGGCGTTCTCGTCGGTCTCGGGGCGCTGCTGCAGATGTCGGCGACCTCGGCAGGCATGGTCGAACCAGGCCTCGGGGTATTCATGAACGCCCTGGCAGCCACGATCCTTGGCGGCGTCACCCTTGGAGGCGACCGCGGCGGCATGGCAGGCGCGTTCGTCGCCGTCATTGCGCTCAGCTTCCTGTTTGCGGTGCTGACTGTCTTCGGCATCCAGGAGCCAGGCAAGTTGATCGCGCAGGGCCTGATCATAGCACCGGCCGCCATTTGTCTACGGCGGCCGGACGCGCTGACCGGGAATTCGGGAGAAGAGCATGACCCAAGCCACCGCTGCCATTACCCGCCAGAAGGGTGGCCCCTTGAGATTGAGAGAACTGACGAAATCCTCGTCCGCATCGTGGCATCTGGTGTCTGTCATACTGACATGGTGGTGCGTGACCAGGGTTACGCGGTCCCGTTACCGCTCGTGCTGGGACACTAGGGATCGGGTGTGGTCGAAGCGACAGGATCCGGCGTCTCGGGACTTGTACCTGGGGATCACGTCGCCCTTTCGTACGCCTACTGCGGAAAATGCGAAAAGTGTACGAGCGGGCAGCCGTTTTATTGTGTCGAGTTCTACGAGCAGAATTTCAAATGCGCGCGGATGGGCGGCACCACGTCAGTGTGTGACTGCCACGATCGTCCCGTCAGCGCAAACTTCTTCGCACATTCATCTTTCGCGACTTACGCCATCGCGACCGAACGCAACGCGGTGAAGCTGCCCAACGTGCCACTGGAACTGAAGGGCCCGCTGGGGTGCGGCATCCGTGGTGAGGCTCAAGGGACTCCGCGATGAAAATCGCTTGGCGCTCGCTAGCGGGCATGTTGCTCTCGAGAAGATCGATGCGGTTAGTAAGGCTCATTGCCGCCAAGTCGTCGACCGAAAGTTCGAAGCGGTACCGAGACTTCGGATCGTTCCAGGCGTCTGGCGGTCGGCAGTGCGCCGATCCATCTTAGGCCTTCGTCGATGACCCTGCTGCAAAACGCTGAGCGCCCTAGCCCGATAGCCACGCGCGGGACCGCTCCGGCCGAGCGATGGATAAGGACGCGGGTGCGCGACGTGGCGCTGGCGGTCGTTGCGCCTCCACCCCATCCCGGATTCGACCTGGATCGAGCATATCGTTGGAGCCCACATCATCCTCGAGTTTGCATATAGTAGCCTTCGGCCTCGGCCTCAGCTTGCCTGCCGTCACCACGGGTGAGCAGATCGCAGCCACGGGATCGAGCCAGTTCACCATGCCTTCCCGCAACAACGGGAAGGCATGGTGAACTGGCTATGATATCCATGATGCGGGAATAAGCGAGCCGCGGAATATCGACGCCGACGCTTCATGGCCGGCATCAGCCTCGCACACGTCGCCGACGGTTACACTTGGACTTTTCCACATGTTGTGTTCCTGGTCCATGCGAGGCGCAGTCCGCCCCCTATACTCCACCCGGCGTGCGAGATAACAGCGCCTCAGACAGATCAAGAGCTGTCCAGTCGAAGCGCCCCGTTCCGTAGGACAAAAGAAAATGGGAAACTTTGAGGGAGGTTGATGCAGCCATCCGTTTGGCTGCCACTGGCGTCAGAGCACTCGGCGCCGAATGCGAATCTGAACTGGCCGAAAAATCACCTGGTTCTGAGTGACAAAGGAATTTGGATGCGATCGTGGCGCGCGTGAAGGAGCGTGCTGCCCAAAGGGCTGATGAATTGAAGGCAGATTGAGCAGGCGAGCGAGCTTCTGAGTTCAGAGAAAGTCTGCGAGAGCCAATAACACTTCAAGGCCACCCTCGCAGAGAATGCAGGAGTCGATCCCCGGACAGCGGTTAAAGAGACGAATCTGCAAGCGTTCTTCGGTGAAGGCCACCGGCTGGCATGGCGGTTTAAAAATCGCGTTTGCCGACGGCGCTGTCCAAATACGCGAGATCTAACGCGAGCGTTCAAATCGGAGGAAGAGGCCATGGGTTGTGGCGGCTGACAGAACTTTACCCGCCCGAACTAGAGGCATACCCGGAGAGCCGCAGCCCTGTTTGAACCATGGCGATAGGGATCAGGCTTCATCGGACACGCGGTCGTGCGCGCCCTAATGGTCGAAGGCCCCCGGCTTGGTGTGCTCAATCGCGGTAACCGCCGTGGATGTAGCGTACATCGGCTGATATCAAATAAACTAAGAGGAGAAGTCCCGCCATGCGACTGGTGCCAGTAGATCGGGTATCCACGATCGACGAGCTTACATTCGACCCATATCCGATTTATCGCCGGATGCGCGCACAGACCCCCGTGGTGCACGTTGCCTCCGTGAAGCGGACGTTTCTCACTAAGGCGTCCGACACGAAAATGGTGAAGGACCAACCCGAGCTCTTCAGTTCGGATGATCCCAACACACCGATGAAGCCGGCCTTTCAGGCCCATACTCTGATGCGAAAGGATGGCGCGGAACACGCCCGCGAAAGAATGGCCATGGCCAAGGCTTTCGCCCCCAAGACTATCGCGGAACATTGGGCGCCAATCTATCGAGACATCGTGAACGAGTATCTGGATCGCCTTCCGCGCGGCGGCACAGTGGATCTGTTTGCAGAGATCTGCGGCCCGGTGGCCGCCCGCATTCTCGCTCATATCCTCGGGATTTGCGGAGCATCCGACGCAGAGATGATACGCTGGTCGCAGCGGCTGATCGACGGGGCGGGCAATTTTGGATGGCAACCGGAGCCATTCGAGCGATCTGACGAAGCCAATGCCGAGATGAACAGGCTCTTCGACAACCTAATCGAAAAGCACAGGGCGGAACCGAACCCCTCGGCATTCGCGATCATGGTGAACGCGCCTGATCCGATACCCATGAGTCAGATGTATGCCAACATCAAGATCGCCATTGGCGGGGGAATTAACGAGCCCCGCGACGCTCTCGGTACGATCGTCTACGGATTGCTGACCAACCCCGAGCAGTTGGAGGAGGTCAAGAGGCAGCAATGCTGGGGGCAGGCCTTCGAGGAGGGCGTGCGGTGGATTGCTCCGATTCAGGCGAGTTCCCGCCTCGTGCGGGAGGACACGGAGATTCGCGGTTTTCTTATCTCGAAGGGCGATACCGTGATGACCATCCAAGCTTCGGCCAATCGCGATGAAGAGGTCTTCGAAGACGGAGAGCGCTTCAACGTCTTCCGCCAAAAGATTTCGCATCAGTCCTTCGGCTCGGGGCCGCATCACTGTGCAGGCGCGCAAATCTCGCGTCAAACCGTAGGGGCAATCATGCTGCCCATGCTATTCGAGCGTTTTCCAAATATGACGCTGCCGGATCCTCAGGTGGTGCAGTGGCACGGCTTCGGCTTTCGAGGGCCGATCAATTTGCCGGTTAAGCTGTCATGACCAATTACGCTGGTCGTGAACCGGGCTGAGGAAAATGCATTCTATGCATGATCCCTGAGTCACGCCCCGGAGCGAGGCTTTCGGATAGGCCTGCTACGGGTGGGCAGCGCCGTACGTTTCCGACATCGAGCGGTTCTGGTAGTTGAAGACGAGCCACTGATCCTGCCTGATGCCGAGACGGTGCTACTCGCCAACAATATTCCGGCCGACTTCCTAAACAGTGATTTGAGCGCCGAAGAGAAGCAAACCCGGTTTTCCCTTTTGGGACGTTGCGAGCAAGTCAGGTTTTTGTCAGCAACCAAGGCTATGTGGTGGCTTGGAATGAGCGCCGCGGGCAGCCGAGGGGCACCGACTGATTTGCAGCGATGGTGGACATCTTGTCATGCCGCGAACGGGGACCTTTACTTGCGTATTCAGCCAGCAAATCCTGCCCCCGCGATCTGCCTCTCGGTGTTGAGGGTCTGGCGCGATGGGTAGGCCGGCGAGCAGTGACGATCGGATGCGCGCTGGTTTGCTCGGGGGCTTGGGTGGTGGTCTCAGTCTTTAAGTTAGTACAGGCGCGCCAAGCCCATGTTCTCCATCGAGTCGATTGTGGAATGCCTTCGCCCAGGCTGCGCTGGCGTCGCCGGGCGCCGATGCAAGCGGGTCCGGTTATGCGGCTTGAGCGAGGGCGTCCGAGGCGGGCGACAAGACTTGCAAGAGGTCTATGAGGCGGGCGTGTCCTTCAGACGCCTTCGCAATCGATGAAAGCAGCGGGCATGTCCGGCGTCGGAGGCCGCAGGGCGGTCGTGACGGCACAGGTCGCCCGGCTGGTGGTCGGACTTGACAACGTAGGCAGCGGCATTCTCGCCGATATCGGAGATGGATAATGACGGGCATTGGCCGAGCCGGGAATTCGCGTATTGGGGATGCGAGAACCGACAACGCGCGGGGATCGAGCAGCTGGCGCCCGGAATCAGGTTTAACCCCTGGAACAGGCGGCCCATCGTTCGCTTCCATCGTGGCGCGGATGCGCTCTGAGCCTCAACATGAAGGGACGTCCTCCGTTCGCAGCCTGCCCCTTGCCGATGATGCCGTTCGAGACAGGCCTGCCAGCTCCTCAGTTGCCCCCCCTGCGATCCCCGGGGCGTTGCCGCGTGCGGTTGGGCGTCGTCGTCCATCTTCCTGGGTGCCGGAGGGTGACGCGCCAGCCCCAGAAAAAAGCCTCTCGAGTTCCGATAGCGAGCCCTGGCGCGGCAATGAGGCCGCCGGAGGTTCGCAAGCAGGTGCTCGCGGAGAAACTTGGCGCCCCGGTCGAACGGCCGGAGGTTCGCAAGCTGGTGTGCACCAGACTGATCGGCAGCATCGGGACGCATTCCGCCGACAAGAAAGTTCACCGCGTTCAGGCGAGGGCGAACCTTGGCGCAGCGATCGCGCGGCCGGAGGCTCGCAGGCAGGCGGGCGCCCGCCCCGTAGGCAAACCGTGTCCAATCTCAATGCAGGACCAGGAGGGCGGCGTATCGACGATGTCTCGGCTCAAGGCGGCCAAGACGCAATCGAGCAAGAACAACTGATTGCCGCCTTGCGTGAGATCGATGGCGCCTGCGGCATCGTTCGATTTTCAACTGCCGTGGTGAACCATAACAAGTCCCTGCAAAGCGCGCACCGCGAGAAATACGCGATATTTCTGCAAAAGGCGGCCGCCCGGTTCACGCGTGAATTGCTGCCAAACTTGAACAAAGACATCGGCGCCGGGACAACATGGGGGTATGCCACAGCATGCAACACAGTGAACCGGGAGGCGGGAGGGCGGGAGGGTATCGAAGCCTGCAGGGCCATGGCAGCTCGGGTGGCGCAGCTTGATAATGCGCTGATCAGCCAAATCGAACCCAGGGCGCTTGCGCTCTTGTCATCATCGTTCGGACGGCATCCCCGGATGGCGGAATGCCGCAATGGCGTGATCAGGATCGCCAAGGTCTGTCGCTACGACAGACGCATACTTAAAAAGCTCAACAGTCAAAGTCTGGCGCTGCTGGTGAACGGTTTGAGCAAATGGCCGAAGGACTGTCGCGACGCCATAGTTGCAATCGCCAGTGAGGTCCATCACCGCGCCGACCAGCTCTCTGGTTTCATTCCGCAGGAATTGTCGACGTTGGTGAACGGCCTCAGTAAATGGCCGCACGAGGAGAACATCCGTCACGCCGCGCTCGCAATCGCCGGTGAGGTGCTTCGCCGTTCCGACCAACTCTCCGAATTTACTCCGCAGAACATGGGTAACTTGGTGAACGGTTTCAGCAAGTGGCCGGAAGCGGCGGCTTGTCGCGAGGCCACAGCCATGATCGCCGGTGAGGTGCTTCGCCGTGCCGACCAACTCTCTGAATTTACTCCGCAGAACCTGGCTAACCTGGTAAACGGCTTCAGCAAGTGGCCGGAACAGGCGCAGTGTCGCAAAGCAGCGGCCGCGATCGGCATTGCGGTTCTTGGCGGCCGTGGGGACCGCTCCGCCCGACCCTCAGACTTTACCCCGCAGGAACTTTCGAACCTGGTGAATGGCTTCAGCAAGTGGCCGCATGTGGAGAGCTTGCACGGCGCCTCAATCGCTATCGCTGGCGAGCTGCTTCGCCGTTACGACCAACTCTCTGAATTTACTCCGCAGGAGATGTCGAACCTGGCAAACGGCTTCAGCAAGTGGCCGGAAGCGGCGGCTTGTCGCGAGGCTATAGCCCTGATCGCCGGTGAGATGCTTCGCCGTTCCGACCAAC
>NZ_JBWGIO010000038.1:0-34576 GCF_057784215.1 Mesorhizobium sp. CNPSo 4661
TTCAACCTTGACCGCCGCGACAACCCGCTCGCGCAAATCCATCGAATATCCAGCCATCGATGCTGGCCTCCTGCCCAGCATCGATGTTGAATCAGATCATTGCTGATTTGGGAATCCAACGACTCCTACAAATCTCATCCCGCTCTAGACGAAGCGGGAAGATGGGGTGGTCAACCAGGCAGCGGCGCATGCCATGAAAGACAAAAGCCGCGCTGGCGGGCCAACGCGGCTTTGCGATGGCCACGCTGGCTCGCCTATTTCGTTTGGAAGCGCGCGACCGAGAGGAACTTCACCGCGTTGCCGGTGAAACGGCTTGCGTCCGGCACCTGGCCATCCGCCTGGAAACCGGCCGTATACACTTCGCTCGGCGGCGTGTGCACGATGTTGTAGGCGTAGCGCGGCGCCGTCGTCGGGTCGGAAACCGAAGCAATGTTGACGCCGCTGCCCAGCGCCCAGCGCGCGGCTTGCGGCGGCGGCGCCACCACCATGGCCTTGGGCCCGGGCTTCAGATCGTGAGCGGACGCCCTGCCTTCCTTGGCCGTCGTCTTCACACTGCCGCCGATCGCCTTCGCGGGATCGGTCCCGGCCGGAAGCGCGGCGATGGCCTGGCGCGGCGAGGCCGCATCGACGCCCGACGGATCGTTGAACGCGGAGCGCGGCTCGGGTTCGGTCAGCGACGCGAGCTGGTATTCGGCGCCGGCGCCGCCGGCCTCGACGGTCGCATTGGCCTGTTCGAGAACGGCTTTGACCTCATCCTGCTTGCCGGGCTGCGGCCGTGCGGTCGGCAGCACTGAGAACGCATCGGTCGCGCTCTTGTCCTGCGAAGCGGTTTCGGCCAGCGCCAGAAGCACGTTCTTGTCCTTCGACGCCAGTTCCGCCGGCGTCGAGTGGTCGGGACGCCAAGTCGGCAGCGGGATGTTGTTGACCGCCACCTGCGCCGGATCCGTGCTCGCGGCCTCCGCGGCGCTGGCTGTGCCGAACGGAACCTTGTCCGGCACGGGCGCCTGGGCCGTCGCAACCGCCTGCTCCGTCGTCGTAGAGGCATCCGCCGTGGCGAACGGCACGTTCTGCGGCGTCTGCTGGCCGACATCGACCTTGGGACGCGGCGCGAAGTCGGGCAGCGGGATTTCCTTCGGCGGCAGCGCGGCGATGATCGTCTCGGGCGTATCCTGCTGCGGCTGTTGCGAATCGTCGGCGCTGTCATCCGCGTTCTGCGGAATGTTGGCGCGCTTGGCATCCTTCGGCGAAACGATCGCGATGCCCGGCAGGTTGCTGCTGCGGGCCGTGGCAGCGCTGGCGACCTGAACCTGCTTCACAGCTTTCTGCTGAGGCGCCGGAGCGCTTTCATCGGCCGCGTCATCGGCTTCGTCGGCGCCGCCGCCGAACAAGGCGGCAAGCAATCCGCCGGAGCGCTTGGTCGAGCCACCGGCGCTGGCCAGTTCGATATTGGGCGTGCCGGCGCCCTTGCGCGCCTGATACGCTGCCACTGCTTGCTCATAGCCGGGCAGCGGGCGTCCGTCGCTCGGCACATGCAGCGTCTTGCCGTTCGGGAACAGGCTGACCAGTTCCTGGCGGCTGATGCCCGGCCAGTGGCGCACATTGCCGACATCCATATGGACGAAGGGCGAACCGGAGGTCGGGTAATAGCCGACGCCGCCGCCCTGCATCTTGAGGCCGATGTTGCGCAGCTTCTTCAGCGGCACGCCTGGGATGTAGAAGTCCATCGCCTTGCCCAGCATGTGCTGGCTCTTCTCGGCGACGCCGCGGCTGCGCGAACGCAGCAGCGCATTGGTCGACGGCGAGCGGTAGCCGCAGACGACCTGAATATAGTCGGTAGCGCCGCTTTCGCGATAGGCTTCCCAGACCAGGTCGAGCAGCCGCGGATCCATCTTGGTCGGCTCGTTGCGGCGCCAGTCGCGCAGAATGATATTGATCTTGCGCAGGCCTTCCGCATCGTAGCGGCCATTGCGCTTGTAGACGATCTCGGCCTTCTCATGCGTGTGCAGATGGTAGAGCTTGAGCGTACGGACTTCTGCCCTCGCGCCCGACGTCGCAGCGGACAGAAACCCGACGGCCAAAATCACAAACGTCAGCCACCTCGGCCAGACACTCATGTGAAAATGCCGCCCGTTTTTGTGTCGTTCGACTTTGTTCAAATCAAATGGCTTTCAGGCTGCCGTTTGTCCCCGGATTTGACCAAACGGATGCGTCGCTTTCACATCCGAATATCGATCCTAATGGTTAATCATCTTTTATTGAAGCCGAAATGCGGTAACACCGTGGCGATATCCCGTCAAAAATGATGCACAGCATTTCGTGGTAAACCGCTGGTTTAGATCATGAATCCGGCCTCGGCCAGAACACGATCTGTTACCGTTAGCGTTAATGTGTGATCCCCGGCAACGCCAACCGCTGAAAACCCTGCGTTTTCACGTCAAAAGCGACAATTTGACTCGGATTTTAGGCGGGCAAGCTGGTTCGAGGCTTGCCTGTCACGAGGCAAGCCGGTCGACGCGACCAGCTTCGGGATCAATGCCATATTCCTTCAACTTGCGGTAGAGCGTCGAGCGGCCGATGCCCAATCGGCGGGCGACTTCGCTCATCTGACCGTTATAATGGTCGATCGCGAGCTTGATCATTTCGAGCTCGACATCGGCCAGCGCCCGCACATTGCCGCGCTCGTCGAGCGCACGGAGCGTTCCGAAACGCGGCTGCGGCCTGGCTGGCGCCTGGCCATCGGCCAAGCCGGCCTCCGTTGCATTGGCGACGGTCTCATCCGGTTGCCGGGACGCGTCCGCGGTCGTTTCGGCGACGACGGATGCCGGTTCCGTTCCGAGATTGACAGTTCCTTCCACCTGCGCCCGAATCTGCGGGAACTCCTCCGCGGTCAGCACATCGCCCTCGGCAAGCACCGAGGCCCTGAAGACCGCATTCTCCAGCTGGCGGATATTGCCCGGCCAGTCATAGGCCTGCAGCATCGCGAGCGCTGTCGCCGATATGCCGGCAAGGCGGCGGCGCGGATCGGTCGGAGCGACCTTTTCCATGAAATGCCGGACCAGATAGGGAATGTCGTCGCGGCGGTCGCGCAGCGGCGGCACGAAGATCGGGTAGACGTTCAGCCGGTAGAACAGGTCCTCGCGGAACTTGCCGTCCTTGACCTGCTGCAGGAGGTTCCGGTGCGTGGCCGAGATCAGGCGGATATCGACCTTGACGGTCGAGCGGCCGCCGACCGGATCGACCTCGCCTTCTTGCACGGCGCGCAGCAGCTTGACCTGGACGTCGAGCGGCAGGTCGCCGATCTCGTCGAGGAACAGCGTGCCGGAATTCGCCTCGACGAATTTGCCGGTGTGCTTGTCGGTGGCGCCGGTAAAGGAACCCTTCTCGTGGCCGAACAGGATCGATTCGACGAGATTGTCCGGGATGGCGCCGCAATTGACGGTGACGAACGGCTTCGAGCGGCGATCGCCGCTGCCTTGGATGGCGCGTGCCACCAGTTCCTTGCCGACGCCGGATTCGCCCTCGATCAGGATCGGGATGTTGGAGGCCGCCGCTTTCTGCCCAAGGCGTATCACCCGGTCCATTGCCGGGCTGCGCGTGATCATGTCCTTGAAGGTGAGATGGCCACCGCCGCGGCGCCGCGACGCGCGCTTCATCTCGTCCTCGACAGCCTCCACCTTGAGCGCGTTGGAGATCGCGGTCTGCAACCTGTCGGGCGACGCCGGCTTGACGACGAAGTCGAAGGCGCCGTGCCGCATCGCCGAGACGACGGTTTCGATGCCGCCTTGCGCCGTCTGCACGATGACGGGAATGTTGATGGCGCGCTCGCGCATCGCCTTCAGCACGCCGATGCCGTCGAGGCCGGGCATGACGAGATCGAGAATGACGACGGAGACCTCGCGCGCGTTCGGCCCGTCGAGCGCGTCGAGGCCCGCCTCGCCGCTATCCGTGACGATCGCGCTGTGGCCGAACTTGGTCAACGCGGCCTCGACCAGCCGGCGCTGGACCGGATCGTCATCGACTATGAGTATGGAACCTGTCATGACTGTTTGAGTTGTCCGCCCGAGAAAATCCCCATGGATCATCTTGGCACAGGGTTCTAAATAAGGTTTCAAAAAACCCGGTGAACGAATTCCTTAGGATTTGACCGGCTTCTCCTTTCCCTTTGATTCTGGCCCCTTGGTTCAAAGAAGGTATCGTTGATGCGCATGATGTTTGGTCGGCGGCTTGCGGCGCCAACGTCCGGCCAGGGCGCGGCGGGGCTTGGCGACCTGCCGGAGTGGAATCTCGCCGATCTCTATGCCGGCATGGAAGCGCCCGAGCTGAAGCGCGATATCGCCAGGGCGGCCAGCGACGCCATCGCCTTCGAGACCCGCTGGAAAGGCACCCTTGCCGCGGAAGCCGAGCGCGGCGCCGCCGGCCGGCTGGGCGAGGCGCTCGAGGCCTATGAGGCGCTCGAGGAACTGATCGGCCGCATCGTTTCGTATGCCGGCCTCGTCTATGCCGGCAACACCGCCGATCCGCAGCGCGCCAAGCTATATGGCGACGTCCAGGAAAAGATGACGGACGCCAGCGCGCATCTCCTGTTCTTCGCGCTCGAGCTCAACCTGATCGACGATGCGGCAATTGAGGGCGCTCTATCCGCCGACAAGGCGTTTGGCCACTACCGGCCCTGGGTGCTCGACCTCAGGAAGGACAAGCCCTACCAGCTCGAGGATCGCGTCGAGCAGCTGTTTCACGAAAAGTCGGTCACCGGGCGCGGCGCCTGGAACCGCCTGTTCGACGAGACGATGACCGACCTGCGCTTCGAGATCGACGGCGAGGAGCTGACGCTCGAGCCGGCGCTGAACCGGCTGCAGGATTCGAATGGCGAGGTGCGCCGCCGCGCCTCCGAGGCGCTGGCCGCCACGTTCCGCAAGAACCTGCGCACCTTCACGCTCATCACCAACACCTTAGCCAAGGACAAGGAAATCTCCGACCGCTGGCGCGGCTTCCAGGATATTGCCGACTCGCGCCACCTCGCCAACCGTGTCGAGCGCGACGTGGTCGACGCGCTGGCCGCGGCCGTGCGCGAGGCCTATCCGCGGCTCTCGCACCGCTATTACGCGATGAAGGCGCGCTGGCTCGGCATGGAGGTGATGAACCACTGGGACCGCAACGCGCCGTTGCCGGAGACGCCGCAGGCGGTGATCAGCTGGGACAACGCCAGGGACACGGTGCTCTCCGCCTACCAGCGCTTCTCGCCGGACATGGCCGAAATCGCCCGCGGCTTTTTCGACCGCAGATGGATCGACGCGCCGGTGCGGCCAGGCAAGTCGCCCGGCGCCTTCGCCCATCCGACGGTGCCGTCGGCGCATCCTTACGTGCTGCTCAACTACATGGGCAAACCGCGCGATGTGATGACGCTGGCGCATGAACTCGGCCATGGCGTGCACCAGGTGCTGGCCGCCGGCCAGGGCGCGCTGATGGCCTCGACGCCGCTGACGCTGGCCGAAACCGCCTCCGTCTTCGGCGAGATGCTGACCTTCCGCTCGCTGCTCGAGCAGACCGGCGACAAGCGCGAGCGTAAGGCCATGCTCGCCCAGAAGGTCGAGGACATGATCAACACCGTCGTGCGCCAGATCGCCTTCTACGAGTTCGAGCGCAAGGTGCATGCCGAGCGCAAGAACGGCGAGCTGACCTCGGACAGGCTCGGCGAATTCTGGCTGGAGGTGCAGGCCGAGAGCCTGGGGCCGGCGATCAAGCTGCGCGAGGGATACGAGGTCTTCTGGACCTATATCCCGCATTTCATCCACTCACCCTTCTACGTCTATGCCTATGCCTTCGGCGATTGCCTGGTGAATTCGCTCTATGCCGTCTACCAGAATGCCGAGCGCGGATTTCAGGAGAAGTATTTCGAGATGCTGCGCGCTGGCGGCACGAAGCATCACTCCGAGCTTCTGGCGCCCTTCGGCCTCGACGCCACCGATCCCGCTTTCTGGCAGATCGGCCTTGGCATCATTGGTTCGCTGATCGACGAATTGGAAGCGCTCGATAGTTGACGACAACTACGGCGCAGGCATCGGCCGCAATAGTTTAGCCGGGATGCATATTAGCAAGGGTCTATTCTTGCCCTAAATAGCTGTTCTTGAATAACTCTCCGCCGCATTTTTCAACTGGCTTTCGACAAGCCATATGATAGCGTCCGGCCTCAAGCTCAGCCGGACGCATAGCGCAGGCCAGAGATGGCCGGCCGCGACGCTACGGCGAATGCGACGATGGCCGTCGGCCCGGACAAGGCCGAACGCCGATGGCTCGATTGAAGCCGGCGGTTCCGCCGACGACGGAACCTTTGACGATCCTTGGCGTGAGCTCGCCTTTCCGGGCCTCGGCCGACAGATCGGACTGGAGAGGGAAATGACTTTCTTCTACATGCTCCTGGCGTTCGTTGTGGGTATCCTGGTTGGCTGGTTCATCTGGGGTCGCCTGCGCGGCGAGCTCGACAGTCTGCGTGGCGATCTCGACCGCACGCGAAGCGAGCGCGACAGGCTGCGTGCCGATGGCGATCGGTTGAAGGGCGAGCTCGATGCCTGCGGCCGTGCCCGCGCCGATCTTGAAAGCCGGCTGCGCGACGCGCCCTCCGCCAAGGCCGGCTTCGACAAACCCGCCGCGCCGGCAGCAGCGGTGACGCCGGCGACCGCGACAAAGGCAGTTCCAGCGAGGCCGGCCGCCGCAAAGAAGCCGGCGGCGGCGAAGACCGCGGCGGCGAAGCCGGCGGCCAAGTCCGCCGCGCCCAAGAAGGCGGCAGCGCCCGCGGCCAAGAAAGCCGCCGCGCTCCAGGCCGCGGCGGGCAAGGCCGACAATCTGCGCCGCCTCATCGGCATCGGCCCGGTCAACGAAAGACTGCTCAAGGGCCTGGGCGTCACCACCTATGCCCAGATCGCCGCCTGGACCGCCGCCGACGTCAAGCGTATCGAAGACGTGCTCAATTTCGACGGCCGCATCGCGCGCGAAAAGTGGATCGAACAGGCGAAATTGCTGGCCGCCGGCAACGAGGCCGAATTCGCCCGCCAGTTCCCGACGGCCGGAACCGCAAGCAACACCTGAGCAACCAGCCTGGTTGGCAGCAAGGCGGCGTCTTTTGGACGCCGTCTTTGTTTTGGGCCAGCGACCTTTGCGCCGCCCGACGCCGCTCCCTCGATTGCGCCACGCCGGGCCCCCATATAGAGCGGTCGACTTGGAGCAATTTCAGGAAAAGTGTGTAGCGGTTTTCCGTTCGAAATTGCGCCAAACAAAGAGATTGTCCGCATCCGAGGCTCATGTCCCTGCCCGCAGCCATTTTCCGCAACGACGCGACCGCTCGGCAGCTGGTCTTCGAGCGACCGCGCGAGATCATCGTCGCGCAGGACGCCGAAGGGTTCATGCCCGCGCTGGAAAGGGCGCAGGCCGCCTCGGACTCGGGCAAGTGGCTGGCGGGCTATTTCTCCTACGAAGCCGGTTACCTGCTCGAGCCGAAACTGGTGCCGTTGCTGCCCGACAGTCGCCGCGCGCCGCTGGTCTGCCTTGGCGTCTTCGACGCGCCTGTCGAGCAGGCGGTGCCGCAAAACGCGGGGGCTGCCAGCAACGGCCCGATCTTCGATGCAAGGGCAACATGGTCAGCCGAGGACTATGCCCGCCGCTTCGCGCGCCTTCACAACCACATCCGCAAGGGCGATTGCTACCAGGGCAACCTCACCTTCCCGGTCCGTGCGCATTGGTCCGGCGATCCGCTCGCCGCCTTCGACGCGCTGACCGAACGCCAGCCGGTCAAATATGGCGCTCTGGTCTCGCTCGGCGACCCGATCGTGCTCTCGCGCTCGCCCGAATTGTTCTTCGAGATCGATGACGACGGCATGATCGAAACGCACCCGATGAAGGGTACCGCGCCACGCGGCGCGACCAAGACCGAAGACGCGCGGCTGAAGGCCTTCCTGCGCAACGACGAGAAGAACCAGGCCGAGAACCGGATGATCGTCGACCTTTTGCGCAACGACATCTCGCTGATCAGCGAAGTCGGCACGCTGGACGTGCCGGAACTGTTCCGCATCGAGACCTATCCGACGGTGCACCAGATGGTGAGCCGCGTGCGGGCCCGGCTTTTGCCCGACATCGGCATCCGCCAGGTCTTCGCCGCGCTCTTCCCCTGCGGCTCGATCACCGGCGCGCCGAAAATCCGCGCCATGGAAATCCTGCATGAGCTGGAAGACGCGCCGCGTGACGTCTACTGCGGCGCCATCGGCTGGATCGCGCCGGGCGGCAGGATGCGGTTTTCGGTAGCGATCCGCACCATCTCGCTCTTTGCCGACGGCGAGGCCGTCTACAATGTCGGCGGCGGCGTCGTCTTCGATTCGACCGCCGAGGAGGAGTATCGGGAGTGTCTGTTGAAAGCGCGCTTCGCGACGGGAACGGCGCCGGCTTCGAACTGATCGAGACCATGCGCTGGGAGCCTGGTTCCGGGTTCCTGCGCTTCGAGCGCCACCTTGGGAGGCTTTATGCCTCCGCCGCCGAACTCGGCTTCGCCTGCGATCCCGGGCGGATCGGCGAAGTGCTATCGAGCACCGTTGGCGGGCACGGACTTGCATTGCGCGTGCGCCTTGCCTTGCAGCGCAATGGCGAAGCGACGGCTGCGGCTCAAGCCTACGAACCGCTGCCGGCGGACAAGGTCTGGCGGCTTCAGCTGGCGCGCGTCCGGCTCGATTCCGGCGACACGCTGCTGCGCCACAAGACAAGCCGACGCCAGGTCTACACCCAGGCACGCGCTGAATATCTCGCAACCCGCGCCGACGAGGTGCTGCTGGCCAACGAGCGTGGCGAGCTCTGCGAGGGCACGATCACCAATCTCTTCGCCGATTTCGGCGACGGCCCGCTCGCCACGCCCCGCCTCGACTGCGGCCTTTTGCCTGGAATATTGCGTGGCCAGCTTCTGGACGAAGGCCGCGCCGTGGAAGCGATCTACAGCTTCGACGATCTGAAGGCGGCGAAGGCGATCTTCGTCGGCAATTCGCTGCGCGGGCTGATCCCGGCGCAACTGGGCTGACACCTTGAGCGGTGCACTGTTTGAAGCAAGGAATGACCATTCGCCAGCCGACCCACACGCCCTATGACGGATCCTCGAAACTCTTCGCCATCGGGCTGAAGCCGCTCGACTTCGATCGCTGGATCGAGGTCGATGAATTGCTGTTGCCGCATCTGGCCGAAAAGCAGCGGCTTTACAGGGAGATCCCGCAAAAGGTCTTTGTCGAGGAAGACGGCACACGCGGCGCTCAGCGCGAAGTGCTCGACCTGCTCGCCGCCCATCTCGAGGCCGCGCATTCCGGCATGCACCGCCGCGACGGAGCCGATGTCGAGCCGGTCGGTTTCGAGGGGACGATCGACAGGCTGCCTCCTGCCCTGCGCGAGGCGCCGCTGGCACAGGCTTCGCTGCTCGTCCAGGAAGACCTGATCCTGATGCGCCGCGACGAGCGCGGCTGGCGGCTCGCCGCCGGCTCGCTCTGTTTCCCTTCGTCCTGGTCGCTGCTGGAAAAATTCGGCAAGCCGCTGCAGGAGATCCACGCGCCGGTGCCTGGATTCGGACCCGGCACGCGGCCGGCCGAGCTCATCAACCGCATGTTCGACGGCCTGCAGGGCCAGGCGGTCGAGCGCTTCAACTGGTCGATCCAGGCGGATGACAGGCTCTATCATCCGCTCTCCAATGTCGAGCGCATCGACCGCGCCACCAACCGCCCGAGCCGCTTCCCCGACGGCGATGTCGACGCTCATGCCTTCATCCGCGTCGAGCGCCAGACGCTGCGCAAGCTGCCCCTTTCGCGCGACATCCTGTTCACCATCCGCATCCATCTCGATCCGCTCAAGGTGCTGGCACGGCATCCGGACCGGGCGACGCTGGCTGCATCCTTCGTGGAGCAGCTCAACGCGCTCGACCAAGCCCAGCTCGACTACAAGGGCCTGACCGCCGACCGCGACCGGCTGGTTGCATTCCTCGGCGGCATGGCCGGGGCGGCTTAACCACGCCGCCAAGCCGGCTTGACCGGCGGTTGGCGCTTTTCGCTGGTTTATGACATTGATCTGTGGTGTAGCGCTTGCCCGTCGGGCGAAAAATGCCCGTTTTGCGCGTGTTTGAAGGAGTGTGCGAAAAAATGGCGAATGAAAACTGGCCCGTTTACGGTGAAATCACCGGTCCTGTCGTGATGATCGGCTTCGGCTCGATCGGGCGGGGAACGCTGCCGCTGATCGAGCGCCATTTCAAGTTCGACAAGTCACGCATGACGGTCGTCGACCCGCGCGACACCGACCGCAAGCTGCTCGACGAGCGCGGCATCACCTTCGTCCAGGACGCGGTGACCGAGAAGAATTACAAGAAGCTGCTGACGCCGCTTCTGACCAATGGCGGCGGCCAGGGCTTTTGCGTCAACCTGTCGGTCGACACCGGCTCGGTGGACCTGATGAAATTGTGCCGCAAGCTCGGCGTGCTCTACATCGACACCGTCGTCGAGCCGTGGCTCGGCTTCTATTTCGACGCCGAGGCCGACAATGCCAGCCGCACCAACTATGCGCTGCGCGAAGCGATGATCAAGGAAAAGCAGGACAAGCCCGGCGGCCCGACGGCGGTCTCCACCTGCGGCGCCAATCCCGGCATGGTCTCGTGGTTCGTCAAGAAGGCGCTGGTCAACCTCGCCACCGATCTCGGTCTCGAGTTTTCGGAGCCCGCGCAGGAAGACCGCGAGGCCTGGGCCAGGCTGATGAAGAAGGCCGGCGTCAAGGGCATCCATATCGCCGAGCGCGACACCCAGCGCACCAAGAAGCCGAAGCCGATGAACGTGTTCTGGAACACGTGGTCGGTCGAAGGCTTCATCTCGGAGGGCCTGCAGCCGGCCGAGTTGGGCTGGGGCACGCATGAAAACTGGATGCCGAAGAACGGCAGGAAGCACAAGCACGGCTCCAAGGCTGCGATCTATCTGGAGCAGCCCGGCGCCAATACGCGCGTGCGCAGCTGGTGCCCGACGCCCGGCGCGCAATACGGCCTCCTGGTGACGCATAACGAGGCGATCTCGATCGCCGACTTCTTCACCGTGCGCTCGAAGAAGGGCAAGCTTCAATACCGCCCGACCTGCCACTACGCCTACCATCCCTGCAATGACGCCTTGCTGTCGCTGGACGAGATGTTCGGCGCCGCCGGCAAGCCGCAGCCGGTCCACCACGTGCTCGATGAGAACGAGCTGGTCGACGGTGTCGACGAACTCGGCGTGCTGCTCTACGGCCACGACAAGAATGCCTATTGGTACGGCTCGCAGCTGTCGCTGGCCGAGGCCCGCAAGCTCGCCCCCTACCAGAACGCCACCGGCCTGCAGGTCACCTCGGCGGTGCTCGCCGGCATGGTCTGGGCGCTGGAGAACCCGACGGCCGGCATCGTCGAGGCCGACGAGATGGACTACCGGCGTTGCCTAGAGGTGCAAATGCCTTATCTCGGACCGGTCAGGGGCTACTACACCGACTGGACGCCGCTGGATAATCGCCCGGGCCTGTTCCCGGAGGATCTGGACAAGGACGACCCGTGGCAGTTCCGCAACATTCTGGTCCGATAGCGGTTCGGCAGGCATGTCTCTGCGCCTTGCAATCGCCCGGAAATCGGGCGATTGAAGTGGTGCGGCCTAGAGCGACGTGCGTCCATCCGGACGCACAAAGTACGCTCTAGCACTTTGAATGAACGCATCGTGCTTTCCGAAAATCGGAAACTCGATTTTCGGGCCGATGCGAGAGGAGAGGATTTTCAAAATGACCATTGCGCGCAAACTGCTTTCGGCAGGCGCCGCGGCAAGCCTTCTGGCTGCGGCCGCCTGCACCACCACCGGTCCCTCGGACCAGCCTTCGATGGGAGCGGCGCCGAAGGGCGTCGAGGGCAACTGGATCGACGCCAAGGGCACCGGCCTGTCGACCTTCGCGGCTGGCAGCTTCACCACCGTCGCCACCGATACCGGTCAGAAGCTGTCGGAAGGCAGCTACACCATGACTGGGGCGACCTCGGTCGAGATCCACGGCACCTCGCTGATCCGACAGACGCCGGTCAGCTTCAACTGCCTGATGGTCTCCACCAGCCAGCTCAACTGCACCAGCTCCAGCGGCCAGAACTTCGTTCTGACGCGCCGGGCTTGAGGCAGCCGATTCGATCGACAGGGACGGTGGCGCAAGCCGCCGTCCCTTTTTTGTGCCGGCAAACATCTCCCCTGATTTGTGCTTGCATCGGCCGGAACCCGATGTGAACATGACCCGAGGCTGACTGTTATTTTCCAGTCAAGCGAAGGCATTAAGCACCTTTGAAGTCAGCTTATCCGGGAGACGAAGATGAAGAAGATTGCCTCGATCCTAGCCCTGTCCGCCTCGACGCTCGGCCTGTCGGCTGGCGTATCTTTTGCCGACTACACGCTGAACATCCTGCATTTCAACGATTGGCACAGCCGCATCGAAGGCAACAACAAATACGAGTCGACCTGTTCCGCCGACGAAGAGACCAAGGGCGAATGCATCGGTGGCGCCGGCCGGCTGATCACGGCGATCGCTGAGCAGCGCAAGAAGCTCGAAGGCCAGAACGTGCTGCTGCTCAATGCTGGCGACAGCTTCCAGGGATCGCTGTTCTACACCACCTACAAGGGTGCCGTGGAAGAGGAATTCCTCAATCAGATCAAGCCCGACGCGGTGACGCTCGGCAACCACGAATTCGACGACGGCGAGACGGCACTGGTGCCTTACCTCGACAAGGCGAAGTTCCCGATCGTCAGCGCCAATGTCATGCCCAACGACAAGTCCGGCGCCGCGGGCAAGATCAAGCCTTCGATCGTCGTCGAGGTCGGCGGCCAGAAGATCGGCATCGTCGGCGCCGTCACCAACGACACGCCGGAGCTCGCCTCGCCCGGCCCCAATATCGCCATCGCGGATGACGTCAAGTCGATCACGGCGGAGATCGAAAAGCTCAAGGCGCAGGGCGTCAACAAGATCATCGCGGTCACCCATATCGGCTACAGGCGCGAGCGCGACGTCATCGCCAAGATCCCGGGCATCGACGTGGTGGTCGGCGGCCACAGCCACACGCTCCTGTCGAACACCGATCCGAAGGCCGAGGGACCGTACCCCACGATGGTCGACAACCCCGACGGCCACAAGGTGCCGGTGGTTCAGGCGGCGTCCTATTCGAAATATCTCGGCGAGTTCAAGGTCGTGTTCGACGACAACGGCAACGTCAAGGAAGCCAGCGGCGCCCCGATCTATCTCGACAAGTCGATCGCGCCCGATCCGACCGTGCTTGCCCGCATCAAGGAACTCGGGGCGCCGATCGAGGCGTTGAAGAACAAGGAGGTGGCCGCGACCACCAAACCGATCGACGGCAGCCGCGAGAATTGCCGCGCCCGCGAATGCGAGATGGGCAATCTCGTCTCCGACGCCATTCTCGACCGCACCAAGGGCCAGGGCGTCGAAATCGTCATCTCGAACGGCGGCGGCCTGCGCGCTTCGATCGACCAGGGCACGGTGACCATGGGCGAGGTGCTGACCGTGCTGCCCTTCCAGAACACGCTGGCCACCTTCAAGATCTCGGGCAAGGACCTTGTCGCCGGCCTCGAAAGCGGCCTCAGCCAGATCGAGGACGGCGCCGGCCGTTTCCCGCAGGTCGCCGGCATCAAATATTCCTTCGACAAGTCGGTCGCGCCCAATGCCGGCCGTGTCAAATCGGTCGAGGTGATGGAGAACGGCGCCTGGACGCCGATCAATCCCGACAAGCAGTACATCGTCGCCACCAACAACTATGTCCGCCAGGGCGGCGACGGCTACAAGGTCTTCGCCGAGAAGGCGACGGACGCCTATGATTACGGTCCCGGCCTCGAGCAGGTGGTGGCCGACTATCTCGGCGCCCACCAGCCCTACACGCCGAAGCTCGACGGACGTATCACCGAGATCGCGGCGACGACCGCGGCGGCTGAGCCGGCAAAACCAGCCGAGGCGGCGCCTGCCGCGACAGCGCCCGCACCGGCAGCAGAACCGGCAAAGCCGGCTGAGGCCGCACCGGCAGCAAGCGAACCGGCAATGCCGGCTTTGCCTTCCGGTTCCAGCGACATCTCCGGCACGCCGCCGGCCGTTCCGGCTGAGACCGCGCCCGCGGCGCCGGCCGCCGAACCGGCAAAGCCCGCCGAAACCGCCCCGGCAGCTCCTGCAGCCGAGCCGGCCAAGCCGGCGCAGGCAACGCCGGCCGAAGCGAAACCGGCCGAGACCAGTCACACCATCGCCGCCGGCGATACCTATTGGGACCTGGCCAAGAAAGCCTATGGCGACGCCACCAAATGGAAGCTCATCTCCGAAGCCAACAAGGATTATAAGCCGCGTCGCCTGCCGCTCGGCGCGACGCTGACCATTCCGCCGGCCGCGAAGTAACCACATCGAGCCGGGGCCGTCACACCCGTCCGGGCAACCGGGCGGGTGTTCCTTTTTCGGGTCCTAACGGGATAAGGTGCGGCCAGACGCAGCATTGAAAACCGGCAGGGCATCGCTAGTTTCCGCGGCGCTACCGGAGACGATTGATGACGATTGCCAGCCCAACCAATGCCGATGCCGCGAAGACAATCGGTCCATTGCCCGCCGGCCACCCGGCCGTCAAACAGGGTAAAATCGGCGTCATGCTGATCAATCTCGGCACGCCGGACGGAATCGAGTTCGCGCCGATGTGGCGCTATCTCAGGGAATTCCTCTCCGACCCGCGCGTCATCGAGCTCAACAAGGCGATCTGGTACCCGATCCTCTACGGACTGGTGCTGACCACAAGGCCGAAGAAGTCCGGCGCCAACTACGCCCGTATCTGGAACCGGGAGATGAACGAGTCGCCGCTGCGCACCTTTACCCGCGCTCAAGGCGAGAAACTCGCCAAGGCGCTCACCGACCTGCCGAATGTCGTGGTCGACTGGGCGATGCGCTACGGCAACCCTTCGACGGCAAGTGTCGCACGCCGTCTGGTCGAGCAGGGGTGCGACCGCATCCTGTCCTTCCCGCTATATCCTCAATATTCGGCAACGACGACGGCGACCGCGAACGACCAACTGTTCCGCGCGCTTATGGAGATCAGAAACGCGCCAGCGATCCGCAGCGTGCCGCCTTACTACGATGAGCCGGTCTATATCGAAGCTCTCGCTCATTCGATCGAGCGGCATCTTGGCACGTTGGACTTCAAGCCTGAGGTGGTGATCGCATCCTATCACGGCATCCCAAAACCTTATTTCGAGAAGGGCGATCCCTACCATTGCCACTGCCTGAAGACGACTAGGCTGCTGCGGACAAGGCTCGGCTGGGACGAGAACAAGCTCATCACCACCTTCCAGTCGCGATTCGGCGCGCAGGAGTGGCTGCAGCCCTATACCGACGTCACCGTCGAGAAGCTGGCCAAGGACGGCGTGAAATCGATCGCCATCGTCAATCCGGGCTTTTCCGTCGACTGCATCGAGACGCTGGACGAGATCGGCCGCGAGGCGGCCGAAACCTTCCATCACGCCGGCGGCAAGAACTTCGCTCATATCCCCTGTCTGAACGACAGCGCGGAAGGCATGGCGGTGGTCGAGACGCTGGTGCGGCGCGAGCTTTCCGGCTGGGTGTGACGGGTTTCACCGGTTATGCATGTCGCCCAGAAGTGTGCAGCGGTTCTGGGACAACGACATGCATCAAGACAAAGAGATAAAGCGCGTCGACTGAGTCCGTTTCAGCGCGGCGCGCTTTAGCTCGAAACCGGTGCGCAAAACCCGCCGCTAACCAATATTAGCGATCACCTGATTGTAACGCTGCGGAAACACACTTAAGTGATTTCGTGAGGTCGCCGCCTTTTGAGGGAGAAACGAAATGGGCTTTAGCGGTTTCGATATTGCCATCATTGTTCTTGTCTTCCTGGTCATCATCCTTCTTTTCAAAGGCATCAAGACGGTGCCGCAAGGTTATAATTACACGGTGGAGCGCTTCGGCCGGTACACCAAGACGCTGACGCCTGGCCTGAACATCATCAACCCCATCTTCGAGCGCGTCGGCGCCAAGATGAACATGATGGAGCAGGTGCTCGATGTGCCGACGCAGGAGATCATCACCCGCGACAACGCCATCGTCGGTGTCGACGGCATCGCCTTCTACCAGATCCTCAATGCCGCGCAGGCCGCTTATCAGGTGGCCGGACTGCAGAACGCCATCCTCAACCTCACCATGACCAACATCCGTACCGTCATGGGCTCGATGGACCTCGATGAACTTCTCTCCAACCGCGACGCGATCAACGAGCGCTTGCTGCGCGTCGTCGACGAGGCGGCGCATCCCTGGGGCATCAAGATCACCCGCGTCGAGATCAAGGACATCAACCCGCCGGCCAACCTTATCGAATCGATGGGCCGGCAGATGACCGCCGAACGCAACAAGCGCGCCCAGATCCTGGCCGCCGAAGGCCTCAAGCAGTCGCAGATCCTCGAGGCCGAGGGCCGCAGGGAAGCAGCTTTCCGCGACGCCGAGGCGCGCGAGCGCTCCGCCGAAGCGGAGGCCAAGGCGACGCAGGTCGTGTCGGAAGCCATCGCCAAGGGCGACGTCCAGGCGCTCAACTACTTCATCGCCCAGAAATACACCGAGGCGCTGACCAGGATCGGCTCGGCTACGAACAGCAAGATCGTGCTGATGCCGCTGGAGGCCTCGTCGCTCATCGGCACGCTGGGTGGCATCGGCGAGATCGCCAAGGAAGTGTTCAAGAACGACGGCACCACCGGCACGCAACGGCAGACGGCGCGCCCGCCGGTGGTTCGCCCGAACGACAACTGATGTCTGCGGCATAGGTGGGCATTATGATAGACCGTATCGTTTCCGAACTCGGCCCGTGGAACTGGATGGTTCTGGGCTTCGTGCTCCTGGTGATGGAGATCGTTGCGCCGGGCGTCTTCATGCTGTGGATCGGCATCGCCGCGCTCATCGTCGGCGCCGTGTCGCTGGCGATCTGGGACGCGGCTTTCTGGACCTGGCAGATCCAGGTCCTGGCCTTCCTGGTCTTGTCGCTGATCTCGGCTTTCGTCGGCAAGAAGCTGATGGCCGGCCGCCACGGCGATGTCGACCAGCCGCTGCTCAACCGGCGCGGCGCGCAGATGGTCGGCAAGCTGGCGACGCTGGCCGAGCCGATCAAGAACGGCCGCGGCCGCATCAAGCTCGGCGACACGCTGTGGCGGGTCTCCGGCCCGGATCTTCCGGCCGGCACGCAAGTGCGGGTCGTCAGCGCCGCCGATACCGACCTGGAATTGACTGTAGAGGCCGTCTGATCTTTCTCAGGCTGCGCCGATGCGCAGCAAGTCATGCAGATGGACGAGCCCGACCGGGCGCCCGCTCTCAACCACCATCAGGCTGGTGATGGCGGAGGTGTTGATCGTCTGCAACGCCGTCGCCACCAGCGTGTTCGGACTTGCCGTCTTCGGCTTCTTGGTCATCACCTGATCGACGCTCATGGAAAGAAGGTCGCTGGCGATGTGGCGACGGATGTCGCCGTCGGTGATGATGCCGACCAGCGCGCCGTCGGTGCCGGTGATTGCCACGCAGCCAAAACCCTTTTGCGACAGCTCCAGGATCGCCTCGCGCATGCCGGTGCCCGACGGCACCAGTGGCAGCCTTTCGCCGACATGCATGATTTCGCGCAGTTGGGTCAGGTTGGCGCCGAGTTGCCCGCCCGGGTGGAAGGTGCGGAAATGGTCCGGCGTGAAGCCGCGCGCCTCGAGCAGCGCGATCGCCAGCGCATCGCCCATGACGAGTTGAAGCAGCGTCGACGTGGTCGGCGCCAGCCCGTGCGGACAAGCCTCCGGCACGGTCGGCAGCAGCAGCACCACGTCGGCGGCACGGGCCAGAGCGGAGGTTTCGCCGGAGGTGATGGCAATCAGCGGGATGGAAAAACGCCTGGAATAGGCGACGATGCCCATCAGTTCCTTGGTTTCCCCGGACCATGACATGGCGATGATGGCGTCGTCGTGGCCAATCATGCCGAGATCGCCGTGATTGGCCTCCGCCGAGTGGACGAAAAAGGCTGGCGTGCCGGTCGAGGCAAGCGTGGCGGCGATCTTGGAGCCTATATGGCCGCTCTTGCCGACGCCGGTGACGATGACGCGGCCCTCGATCCGAGAGATCAGGTCGATCGCGGCGGCAAAAGCCTCGGACAGCCCGTTCGCGAGCGCGGCGGCCAGGGCGGCCACACCGGCCTGCTCCGTCGCTATCGTTCTCAGCGCCGATTCGATCGCAGCCTGCCTGTCCGGCTGCTCTCTTTCTGGGGACCCCGCATGCATGGCGCAAGCGATTAGCGCTTTGCCGCGCCCCTGTCCAACAGAATTGCCGCGACCTGCCGTTCCGGGCGGCTCCAGGGCGGCCGTCTCAACCCTCCGTTAACCATCCGCATTTACGGTTCGGTAAGTATGGCGCAACCGCGCCGCGCAAGCAGTGGTGACGATGTCCGGGGGCCAGTCTGAAACGAAAATAGGTCGGAAGGGCATTGCCATTGCAGCACTGCTGCTGACGGCAAGCGCGCTTACCTTGCTGCGTCCCGCGCCGGCATTTTCGCAGGAAACCGAGCTGCGCGGCGAGGTCTCCGAATCGGCCATACTCGCCGACCAGCAGCGCAAGGCCAGGCAATTGAGGGCGCAAGGGTCGCAGGATCAGAACGCGCCCGCGGCCGCTGCCGCCCAGAATACCACATCGACGACCTACCAGCCGTCGAGCCCCGGCGCCGTTCCCGATGACGATCAGACGGCGGGCGCGACGGACAGCATCTTCGACCAGCCGCAGGCAAAAGACGATCCATTGGCCGCCACGAAGAAGCCGGCAAAACCACGACGGCCCTCGACGGCTAGCCAGCGTGCTCAGGACGCCAAGGCCGGCACCAAGTCGAACACCAAGACCGCCGACAAGAAGAAGGCCAAGAAGAAGTCCGGCGATGCCACCGACGGCACGACCACCGCCACCATCGCCGCCACCGGCAATCAGACTGATGCTGCAGCGACCGACGATGACGGCAGCAACCGCCGCGCCGTCACCATCGACAGCGTCGACAAGCAGAAGCTCGACCCGGGCCAGGAGCGCACCGCCTCAATCGAAGGCCAGAAGGTCAAGCCGGAGGACGATCCCTTTGCCGCGCCGGGCGTCAAGGTCGGCACCTTTGTCTTCCGGCCGACGCTCGAGCAAGGCTTCACGGCGACCTCCAACGCCGATTCCAGCAGCGCCGGCAAATCGGCGGTTCTGTCCGAGACGGCGCTGCGCTTCACCGCGACCTCCGATTGGCGCGAGAATTCAGCCCTGATCACCGGCTATGGCCAGTTCCGCAACAGCGTCTCGGGCGAAAAGATCAACGATGCGCAGGGCCGTATCGAAGGTCAGCTCAATGTCGATCTCGACAACGAGCTGCGCGCCATCGCCAAACTCGGCTATGAAGCGGCACCCGAATCGGCCTCCTCTCCGGATGCGATCGCCGGCGTCACCTCGCAGCCGCTGCGCCAGACCGTGGACGGCAGCCTCGGTCTCGAAAAGAGCGTCGGCAAGATGCGTTACGCGCTGACCGGCGCGGTCTCGCACGATTTTTACGGTGACGCCGATCTTTCGGACGGCACCACGGTCTCGCAGAAGGATCGCGACAATACGCTCTACACCGCCACGCTCCGCACCGGTTACGAGATTTCGCCGGCGCTGACGCCCTTCACGGAAGTCGAGGTCGGCCGCAGGGTCTATGATCAGCGTCTCGACACCGACGATTTCGCCCGCTCCTCGAAGCGGCTCGGAGCGCGCGCCGGCGTCGAGCTCGATATGGGCGAGAAACTTTCGGGCGAATTCTCCGTCGGCTGGTTACGCGAGGCGATCGACGACAGCCGCCTCCCGGCAATCGCCGGGCCGTCCATCAATGCCGACCTCAAATGGTCGCCCGAGCGCGGCACCACGATCGGGCTCACCGGCAAGACCAATGTCGAGACGACCACAACTGCCGGCGAGAGCGGCGATATCCTCTACTCCGGCCGCCTGACCGGCGAGCGCCAGATCCGCGCCAATCTGACGTTGAACTCGGCGCTGGGCCTCGACTGGCGCGATTACACCGGCTCCGACGGCCACGACATGATCCTGAGCGCCGAGGCCGGGCTGACCTGGTGGCTGAACCGCTATGCCGGGCTCACCACCAGGGTGAGGACGGAGAAGCTGACCAGCAACCTGCCTGGACGCGACTACACGGCCAACAGCGTCTATCTCGGCCTGAAGGTCCAGCGCTGACGCCTCGTCGTCAACTCCGAAGAATTGATGACGAAGCACGGTTGGCCTTGGCAGCAACCTAAGAAGCCGCGCCGCGGCGCTCCACCGGCCGCACTTCATCCAGCAGCGTGCGGATGACGCCGGCCATGCTCCCGTTCATGTCGCTGCGCCAGAGCGCGAAGGCGACATTGGCCTCGACGAAACCTTCCGGCGAGCCGCAATCAAAAGTGCGCCCCTTGTAGTGATAGCCGTAGAAGGGCTGCTTTTTCTCCAGCTTCAGCATCGCGTCGGTCAGCTGGATCTCGTTGCCGGCGCCGCGTTCCTGGCTTTCCAGGATGCCGAAGATTTCCGGCTGCAGGATGTAGCGGCCGTTGATGAAGAGGTTGGACGGCGCGGTGCCCTGCTTCGGCTTCTCGACCATTTGGGTGATGCGGAAGCCGTGATGTGTGTCCTCGCCGCGGCCGACAATGCCGTATTTATGCGCCTCCGCCGGGTCGCATTCCTGCACGGCGATGATGTTGTTGCCGGTCTCGGCATAGAGCTCGACCATGTCCTTCATGCAGCTCTTTTCCGACTGCATGATCATGTCCGGCAAAAGCAGCGCGAACGGCTCGTCGCCAACCAGCTCGCGGGCGCACCAGACGGCGTGGCCGAGGCCCATCGGCACCTGCTGGCGCGTGAAGCTGGTCTGTCCCGGCGCGGGTTGCAGCCGCTGCAGGCGGGCGAGCTGGTCATCCTTGCCGCGCTGGGCGAGCGTGTCATAGAGCTCGAACTGGACGTCGAAATGGTCCTCGATGACCGCCTTGTTGCGCCCGGTCACGAAGATGAAATGCTCGATGCCGGCCTCGCGCGCCTCGTCGACCACATATTGGATGACCGGCCGGTCGACGACGGTCAGCATTTCCTTCGGGATGGCCTTGGTGGCCGGAAGGAACCGCGTGCCGAGGCCGGCGACCGGAAAAACTGCCTTGCGAACGCGCTTCATGCTGACACCCCTGCGTTTCGGCCAATTATCCGCTCGGCGACGCGCTCCGCAATCCCCCCCGAGATTTTCATGCCGGAATTCCATTTTCACGCTGGAATTCATTTTCACGCCGGAATGCTGGATTAACGAGCGAGCGGTGAACGTAGAACTAAAGCCCCGATCCCTTATTTTCGTTCCCGGCGGCACCTATGGTAAACTAAATACTAACCCGGTTCGGCGTTGAATGATCCTTCCTGATCTGACGAAGGAGGAAATGATGTCCGTTCGCAACACCGCAAGGCGCCTGACGGCACTGGCGACCGCCGCCGGCCTCACGCTGGCCTTGCTGATGCCTGCCGGACGCGCTTTCGCCGATGCCGGGTTCCGCCAGTGGGTCGCCGGCTTCCGCGCCACGGCGGTCGCGGGCGGTGTTTCGGGCGCCATCTACGACCAGGCTATGCGAGGCATCGAGCCCGACCCGGTCGTGCTGGAAAAGGCCCGTACCCAGCCGGAGTTCAGCGCGCCCGCCTGGGACTATTTCGACAACCGCGTGCATGACCAGTCGGTGGCCAACGGCCAGGCGATGGCGAAGAAATGGAAGCCGTGGCTCGATCGCATCGAGGCGCGGTTCGGTGTCGACCGCAACATCCTTCTGGCCATCTGGTCGATGGAAACGAACTATGGCGAGATCCTCAAGCGCGACGACATCATGCGCAACGTCATCCGTTCGCTTTCCACGCTGGCCTATGGCGACGCGAAGCGCTCGAAATATGCCCGCACCCAGTTGATCGCTGCCTTGAAGATCCTGCAGACCGGCGACATCGACGAGAGCCATCTGATGGGCTCTTGGGCCGGCGCCATGGGCCAGACCCAGTTCATTCCGACCAGCTATCAGCGCTACGCGGTGGACATGGACGGCAACGGCAAGCGTGACATCTGGAATTCGATCCCCGACGCGCTGGCGACCTCCGCCAATCTTCTCAAGAAGAACGGCTGGCAGGCTGGCAAGACCTGGGGCTATGAAGTGACCATACCAGCCGGCAAGCTGCCCGGCGGAGCAAAGACGATCGCCCAATGGCAGTCGCTCGGCGTCGCCAGGGCCAACGGCAAGCCGTTCAAGAACCTGACCGACAAGGCGACGCTGAAAGTGCCGGACGGCCGAGGCGGCCCAGCCTTCCTGATGATCAGGAATTTCTCGGTCATCAAGGCTTACAACAATGCCGACAAATACGCTTTGGCCGTCGGCCTTCTGGCCGACGAGATCGCCGGCGGCACCGGCCTGGTGCAGGACTGGCAGCGGCCTTTCACCAAGCTCAGCTTCGAGGAGCGGCAGGAGCTGCAGAAGCGGCTTTCAGAGCATGGCTATTATGACGGCAAGTTCGACGGCAAGATCGGCGACGGCTCGAAAGCCGCGATCATGGCCTACCAGGCCAAGGTCGGCCTGAACCAGGATGGCTATCCGAGCATGGAAGTGCTCAAATGGCTCCGAAAAAAGTAGAACCCGCGGAAGCGCCAGGCGTCCGTTCAAAGGCGGCACGGACGCTGTAGCGCTTCATACCTGCGCGTGGCGTTTGAGCCACGCGCCAAGGGATGGAGAGGTGTTTGGTTTCGGTCGCGCGTATCAGGCAGGGCATTCGCCGGGCGCCGATCCTGATTCTCGCCCTTGCCGTGCTTGTCGTCACCGCCGCGGGTGCCTTCCATGCTCCGGCATTCGCGCAGGAGGAAAGCCGCGGCTGGTCGCTGCGTGACCTCTTGTTCCCGCGTCGCAGCGAACGCGTCGAGCCACCGATCGAAATCCAGAAAGCCAGGCCGAAGCCGAAGAAGAAACCCAAGCCGCGCCCGCCGGCCGAGCCGGAAACGCCGATCGTCGAGAAGACGAACGACGCCCGGACCGTCCTGGTGGTCGGCGATTTTCTGGCGAGCGGGCTGGCGGAGGGCCTGGACACGGCCTTTGCCGACAACCCTGCCGTCAGGATCGTTTCCCGCGCCAACGGCTCGTCCGGCTTCGTTCGTGACGATGTCTACAATTGGCCAGCCCAGATAAAATCGCTGATCGAAAGCGAAAAACCGGCGGCGGTGATCGTCATGCTGGGTTCCAACGACCGGCAGCAGATGAAGGTCGGCGACGTGCGCGAGCAGCCGCGCTCGGAGAACTGGACCAAGGAATATGAGCGCCGCACCGATGCGCTCGGCAAGGCTATACAGGACGCCAAGGTGCCATTCCTGTGGGTCGGCATGCCGGCTTTCGGTGTGTCGAAGATGAACTCCGACATGCTCGCCTTCAACGACATCTACCATTCGGTCGCTCAAAGCCATGGCGGCGAATTTGTCGACGTATGGGACGGCTTCGTCGATGAGAACGGCGCGTTCGTCACCTCCGGCCCGGACATCAACGGCCAGCCGGTTCGCCTGCGTTCCGACGACGGCATCAACGTCACCAAGGCCGGCAAGCGCAAACTCGCCTTCTACACGGAAAAGCCGTTGGCCAAGATCCTCGGCCTGGCGGCGCCGGGAAGCGTCACCACCGTGTCGGCGCCCGCCGGCGCTCCGGTCGAGGCGCCGAAGCCGGCCGCCGCACCCGTCATCGTCGACCGCACCGCGCCGATGCTGCTCGGCGACCCGTCGCTCGACGGCGGCACCGAACTGCTCGGCGCCGCGCAGCCAGCCAGAGCCGATCCGAACCTGCCGGGTGAAAAACTGGTCGTCGAAGGCAAGGCGGCGGCCGCCTCGCCCGGCCGCGCCGACGATTTTTCCTGGCCGCCTAAGCCGCCGGCGACGGCGGCTGTCGAGTCTGGCGCGACGCCGGCAACTCCTTGACCGACGTTCCTGCGTGGAGCAATTCAGGAAAAGTGTGAGCGGTTGGGCTCGGCGACTTCGCCGTAGCCTTCCGTCCGGAATTGCGTAAAAACAAAAGGATAGGGCCGTTCGCCGTTTTCATGAAACGGTGAACCACTCCAGCGGCAATTTCGCGCCTAGCCGAACAATGGCATTATTGGATTTTGGCCGAAGTCAAAGTCGGGGGACGAATATGTCGGCAACAGGCTATGCCTTGCTTGGGTTCGTGACTTGGACCCTCTTACTGCTCATATGGATGGAAATCCTGCGCACGTATCTTGTGGTGAGCGGCCGCGTTCCGGCAAATGGATTCGCGCCGGACAACGCCGGTCTTTCGCCCTTCTTGCAGCGGCTGGCGCGCGCCCACGCCAATTGCATCGAAGGCCTTCCCATATTCGGAGGTCTCATGGCCCTGGCCATGATGAGTGCGCGCGCCTCGATTACCGACCCGCTCGCATATTGGTTTCTCGGCGCGCGGCTGGTGCAGTCGGCCATTCATTTGACGTCGACAAGTCCGGCCGCCGTCAAGGCTCGATTTTCGGCGTTTGCGGTCCAGATGGCCGTCGGCCTCTATTGGGCGATAGAGCTGCTGACCAGCTAAGGCGTCTCACCGTTTCATGGAAACGCTGAGTCACCAAGGTTGCGGTTCGTTAGCCGCAAATCGCCGCTTCAGCGCGGCAGCACCGTCGATCCCATCAGCGCCTCGTCGATCGAGCGCGCCGCCTGGCGGCCCTCGCGAATCGCCCAGACCACCAGCGACTGGCCGCGGCGCACGTCGCCAGCGGCATAGAGCTTGTCGACGCTGGTCCTGTAGTCGCGGTCGTTGGCCTCGACATTGTTCGAGCGGCGGCTGTCGGTGACGACCTTGATCTCGCCGTCGAGCTCCTTCATCAGGCTGTCGCTCGCCGGGCCGGCGAAGCCGATGGCGATGAAGGCGAGATCGGCGCGGATGACGAACTCGGTGCCGGCGATCGGCTTGCGCCTGTCATCGACCTCGCAGCAGCGCACACCGGTCAGCTGGCCTTCCTCGCCGATGAACTCTAGCGTCGCCACCTGGAACTCGCGCTCGGCGCCCTCGGCCTGAGAGGAGGACGTGCGCATCTTGGTCGCCCAATAGGGCCATACCGAGAGCTTGTCTTCCTTCTCCGGCGGCTGCGGACGGATGTCGAGCTGGGTCACGCGCACCGCGCCCTGGCGAAAGGCGGTGCCGATGCAGTCGGACGCGGTATCGCCGCCGCCGACGACGACGACATGCTGGCCGCCGGCGATGATCGGGTGCGAGGGCCACGCCACCGACTGGATCGGCTCGCCGCCGACGCGGCGGTTCTGCTGCACCAGGTAAGGCATGGCGTCATAGACGCCGCTGAGGTCGCTGCCCGGAATGCCGGCCGGACGCGGGGTTTCCGAACCGCCGCAATAGAGCACGGCGTCGAATTCGGCGAGCAGGTCGGTCACCTTCATGTCGACGCCGACATTGACGCCGCAATGGAAGGTCACCCCCTCGCCCTGCATCTGCTCGATGCGCCGGTCGATATAGTGCTTCTCGATCTTGAAGTCCGGAATGCCGTAGCGCATCAGTCCGCCGGGACGGCTTTCGCGCTCATAGACATGCACGTCGTGGCCGGCGCGACCGAGCTGCTGCGCCGCCGCCATGCCGGCCGGACCGGAGCCGATGACGGCGACCCGCTTGCCGGTCTTCCGCTCCGGCGGATAGGGCCGGATATGGCCGGTTTCGTAGGCCTTGTCGGCGATCGCCTGCTCGACCGTCTTGATGGCGACCGGGATGTCCTCGAGGTTCAGCGTGCAGGCTTCCTCGCAAGGCGCCGGGCAGATGCGGCCGGTGAATTCCGGGAAATTGTTGGTCGAATGCAGGTTGCGGATCGCATTGTCCCAGTCGCCATTGTAGACGAGGTCGTTCCAATCGGGGATCTGATTGTGGATCGGACAGCCGGTCGGCCCGTGGCAGAACGGAATGCCGCAATCCATGCAGCGCGCAGCCTGTTTCTCGACCTCCTTGTCCGACATCGGCAGCGTGAATTCGCGGAAATGCCGGATGCGGTCCGAGGCAGGCTGGTACTTGTGCACCTGCCGGTCGATCTCGAGAAAGCCTGTTACCTTGCCCATAGTCCAGTCCCTGCTGTCCGAAGGCACGCTTTTTGTCGCGCACCCGTTAACCCCTTAAGGCTGCCATGGCAACCGCACCTTGTTGGAGCATGACCTTCGCCGAAAACCGGTTCCCACTTTTCGGGGTCATGCTCTCGGGGTCAGGATTGTTGGTGAGGATGCCGGCCGGGAAGTCGTCTTCCCGGCCATGCCCGAAACTATTCCGCCGCCACGCTCATGCGCATGCGTTCCATCTCGATCAGCGCGCGGCGGTATTCCACCGGCATGATTTTTCGGAATTTCGGCCTAAAATTCTGCCAGTCGTCGAGGATCTCGCGGCCGCGCACCGAACCGGTGAAATGCACGTGGTTCGAGATCAGCTGGTAGAGCCGTTCCTCGTCATGGCTGGTCATGTCGCCGGAGACGTCGACGCGGCCCTTGTGGTCGAGGTCGCCGCCGTGATGGAGCAGTTTTTCCATCAGGTCGTCCTCTTCCGGGACCGGCTCGAGTTCGACCATCGCCATGTTGCAGCGTTCGGCGAAATCGCCCTTCTCGTCCAGCACATAGGCGACGCCGCCCGACATGCCGGCGGCGAAGTTGCGCCCGGTCTTGCCGATGACGACGACGATGCCGCCGGTCATGTATTCGCAGCCGTGGTCGCCGACGCCTTCGACGACGGTGACGACGCCGGAGTTGCGCACCGCGAAGCGCTCGCCGGCGACGCCGGCGAAATAGGCCTCGCCCTCGGTGGCGCCATAGAGCACCGTGTTGCCGACGATGATCGATTCAGCCGCGACGATTCTAGCCTCTTCCGGCGGGCGGATGACGAGGCGGCCGCCCGACAGGCCCTTGCCGACATAGTCGTTGCCGGCGCCGACCAGATCAAAGGAAACGCCGCGCGCCAGGAAGGCGCCGAAGGACTGCCCCGCCGTGCCGGTGAGCTTGACGGTGATCGTATCGTCGCGCAGCCCCTTGTGCTTGAAGCGCTTGGCAACTTCGCCCGACAGCATCGCGCCCGCCGAGCGGTCGACATTGCGGATCGGCAGCTCGATGGTGACGGGCTGCTTGGCTTCCAGCGCAGGCTTGGCCAGCTCGATCAGCTTGCGGTCGAGTACGTCGTCGATCGGATGCTTCTGCCGCTCGGTCCAGTGCAGCGCCTCATGCGGCGCATCGGGCTTGAAGAACATCTTCGAGAAGTCGAGCCCGCGCGCCTTCCAGTGCTGGATGACGTCGCGCTTTTCCAGAAGATCGCTGTCGCCGATGATCTGGTCGAGATGGGTGTAGCCCATTTCGGCGAGCAGCGCCCGCACCTCTTCCGCCACGTAGAAGAAGAAGTTGATGACATGCTCGGGCGTGCCCTTGAAGCGCTTGCGCAGCACCGGGTCCTGCGTCGCCACGCCCACCGGGCAGGTGTTGAGGTGGCACTTGCGCATCATGATGCAGCCGGCCGCGATCAGCGGCGCGGTCGAGAAGCCGAACTCGTCGGCGCCGAGCAGCGCGCCGATGATGACGTCGCGCCCGGTGCGCAGGCCGCCATCGACCTGCAGCGCGACGCGGGAGCGCAAGCCATTGAGCACCAGCGTCTGGTGCGTTTCGGCGAGGCCCATTTCCCACGGACTGCCGGCATGCTTGAGCGAGGTCAGCGGCGAAGCGCCGGTGCCGCCGTCATAGCCGGAGATGGTGATGTGGTCGGCGCGCGCCTTGGCGACACCCGCCGCGACCGTGCCGACGCCGACTTCCGACACCAGCTTGACCGAGACGTCGGCCGCCGGATTGACGTTCTTCAGGTCGTAGATCAGCTGCGCCAGATCCTCGATCGAATAGATGTCGTGATGCGGCGGCGGCGAGATCAGGCCGACGCCGGGCGTCGAGTGCCTGACCTTGGCGATGGTCGCATCGACCTTGTGCCCGGGCAGCTGACCGCCCTCGCCGGGCTTGGCGCCCTGCGCCACCTTGATCTGCATCATATCGGAATTGACGAGGTACTCCGCCGTCACGCCGAAGCGCCCCGAGGCGACCTGCTTGATCGCCGAGCGTTCCGGATTCTTGCCGCCGCCGGGCAGCGGCAGATAGCGGTCGGCCTCTTCGCCGCCCTCGCCGGTGTTGGACTTGCCGCCGATGGCGTTCATGGCGCGCGCCAGCGTGGTATGCGCCTCCCGCGAAATCGAGCCGAACGACATCGCCCCGGTCGAGAAACGCTTGACGATCTCGGCCGCCGGCATGACCTCGTCGATCGAAACCTTCTTGCGCCCGGTCTCGTCCGCCAGCTTGATCTTGAACAGGCCGCGGATGGTCTGGGCGCGCGCGGTCGCGCTGTCGATCTGCGCCGAATAGTCCTTGAACGTGTCCCACGAGCCCTGCCGCACCGCGTGCTGCAGGCTGGCCACCGCGTCGGGCGACCACATATGCGCCTCGCCGCGCATGCGGAACATGTATTCGCCGCCGACCTCGAGGTTGTTGCGCAGCACCGGATCGCTGCCGAAGGCATCGCTGTGGCGGCTGAGCGTCTCGGTGGCGATCTCGTCCAGGCCGACGCCTTCGATCAGCGTCGCGGTGCCAGTGAAATACTGCTGCACGAAGTCCGACTTCAGCCCGATGGCGTCGAAGATCTGCGCGCCGCAATAGGACTGGTAGGTCGAGATGCCCATCTTGGACATCACCTTGAGGATGCCCTTGCCGATCGACTTGATGTAGCGCGAGACCACCTCGTATTCGTCGACTTCTTCCGGCAGCTCGCCACGCTTGTGCATGTCGAGCAGCGTGTCGAAGGCGAGATAGGGATTGATCGCCTCGGCGCCGTAGCCGGCCAGGCAACAGAAGTGATGCACTTCGCGCGGCTCGCCGGATTCCACCACAAGCCCGACCGAGGTGCGCAGGCCCTTGCGGATCAGGTGATGGTGCACGGCGGCGGTGGCCAGCAGCGACGGAATGGCAATGCGGTCCGGCCCGACCTGGCGGTCGGATAGGATGATGATGTTATAGCCGCCGGCGACCGCCGCCTCGGCCCGCTCGCAGAGCCGGTCGATGGCGCCCTGCATGCCGGCCGCGCCTTCGTTCGAGCCGTAGGTGATGTCGATCGTCTTGGTGTCGAACCGGTCCTCGGTATGGCCGATGGAGCGGATCTTCTCCAAATCGCCATTGGTCAGGATCGGCTGGCGCACTTCGAGCCGCTTGCGGCGCGACGTGCCGACCAGGTCGAAGATGTTCGGCCGCGGCCCGATGAACGACACCAGGCTCATCACCAGCTCCTCGCGGATCGGGTCGATCGGCGGGTTGGTGACCTGGGCGAAGTTTTGCTTGAAATAGGTGTAGAGCAGCTTCGACTTGTCCGACATCGCCGAGATCGGCGTGTCGGTGCCCATCGAGCCGACCGCTTCCTGGCCGGTGGTGGCCATCGGCGCCATCAGAAGCTTGGTGTCTTCCTGCGTGTAGCCGAAGGACTGCTGGCGATCGAGCAGGCTGACATCCTTGCGCAGCGCGCGCGGCTCGACCGGCTTCAGGTCTTCGAGGATGAGCTGCGTATTGGCGAGCCAGGTCTTGTAGGGGTGCCTGGTCGCGATCTCCGACTTGATCTCCTCATCGGAGACGATGCGGCCCTTGGCGAGATCGATGAGCAGCATGCGGCCGGGCTGCAGCCGCCACTTCTGCACGATCTTTTCCTCCGGCACCGGCAGCACGCCGGCTTCCGAAGCCATGATGACGCGGTCGTCATCGGTGACGATGTAGCGAGCCGGGCGCAGGCCGTTGCGGTCGAGCGTCGCGCCGATCTGGCGGCCGTCGGTGAAGACCACCGCCGCCGGTCCGTCCCACGGCTCCATGAGCGCCGCGTGGTACTCGTAGAAAGCCTTGCGGTCGGCGTCCATGAGCTTGTTGCCGGCCCAGGCTTCCGGGATCAGCATCATCATGGCGTGGCTGAGCGAATAGCCGCCCTGGAACAGGAACTCGAGCGCGTTGTCGAAGCACGCCGTGTCCGACTGTCCCTCATAGGAGATCGGCCAGAGCTTCGAGATGTTGTTGCCGAACAGCTCGGAATCGACCGAGGCCTGGCGCGCCGCCATCCAGTTGTTGTTGCCGCGCACGGTATTGATCTCGCCATTATGCGCGACCATGCGGTAGGGATGCGCCAGCTTCCACGACGGGAAGGTATTGGTCGAGAAGCGCTGGTGGACGAGGATCAGCGCCGTTTCGAAGCGCGGGTCCTTGAGGTCCTTGTAATAGGCGCCGACCTGGTAGGCCAGGAACATGCCCTTGTAGACGACGGTGCGCGCCGACAGCGACACGCAATAGGCACCGATGTCCTTGTTGTCGTTCTCGGCGTAGATGCGGCCCGAGATCACCTTGCGCAGCAGATAAAGCCGCGCCTCGTACTCTTCGTCGTCCGGAATGTCGGCGGTGCGGCCGATGAACACCTGCCGATGAAACGGCTCCGACGCGACGATGCCCGGCGCCTTCGACAGCGACGAATTGTCGACCGGCACGTCGCGGAAACCGATGAGCGGCAGGCCTTCCGACTGCGCCGATTCGGCGATGATCTCTTCGATATGGGCGCGCAGCGCTGCGTCCTGCGGCATGAACCAGTGACCGACGCCGTATTGGCCTGCCGGCGGCAGTTCGACGCCCTTGGCGGCCATTTCCTCACGGAAGAAGCCGTCCGGGATCTGCACCAGCACGCCGGCGCCGTCGCCGACCAGCGGATCGGCGCCGACGGCGCCGCGATGGGTGAGGTTTTCCAGCATCGCCAGACCGTCCTCGACGATCTGGTGCGACTTCACGCCCTTCATGTTGGCGATGAAGCCGACGCCGCAGGCGTCATGCTCGTTGCGCGGATCATAGAGGCCCTGCGCTGCCATGCCGTTGGCAGTTCGCAGTTCTTTGGTCAGGACGGTATTTTTAACGGCTGTCGCTTTCGTCTGCGCGGCCTGGCCGTTGATCGCAGATAGCGTCAGTTCCGTCATCGTCCTATCCTCCGTTCTCCACCTTAGCCCCGACCGTTTCAGGGCGCTGGTTTGCCTCGGGAAGCGAGAATGCTTCCCCTTCATCCTGCTGCACGTCTTGCGAAATCCATCGAACCATACGGCTATACGCCCGGTTCGCATCCGGTATCGTACAGGCCAGAGCCGGGCCGTCTACCCGCCGCTCGCGACAATGGCCGGAATGGCAGCAATGATACGCCAGTCCAGCCTGTTTTGTGCGACAAAATAAGACAGCACTACTGTCCTAAATTTTTTATGGCAGAAATCCGGCGACCACACAAGACCGATTCACAAAAAACTTGGCGGCGTCGCGACACAAAATTTCGTGACAGGCGCCGCAAACGCAAGCTTTGGTCCGGGCCTTCCGGACCTGCGGCTGGCTTCACCACTTTGCGAAGCGTTGGCCCTTGCGCTTCAACCGCCGAAGCAGTCAAGTCGCGCCGCTTTTGCCAACCATGACATGGACCTCTCGATGTTCTTTGCATCCGACAACTGGGCGGGCGTCCACCCCGACATTTCGGCCAACCTGTCGCGCCACGCCGCCGGCACCGCGACCGCCTATGGCGACGGCGATCTGGACCGCGCCGTCTATCGCCGCTTCAGCGAGATCTTCGAGCGCGAGGTGCAGGTCTTCTTCGTCGCGACCGGCACGGCGGCCAACGCGCTTTCGATGGCCGCGTTGAACCGCATCGGCGGCATCGCGCTTTGCCATTCCGAGGCGCATATGAATGTCGACGAGTTCGGCGCGATGGGTTTCTACACCGGCGGCGCACGCATGGCGCCGGTGCCGGGACCGCTGGGGCGGATGAACCCGGAGGCTCTCGACCGGGCCATCAAGCGCTATTCGCAGGATCTGGCCCCTGCCGGCCAGCCGATGGCGGTCACCGTCACCCAGGCGACCGAGGTCGGCACGGTCTACAGCGCCGACGACGTCAAGGCCATCGCCGAGGTCAGCCGCCGCCACAAGCTGCCGCTGCACATGGACGGCGCGCGCTTCGCCAATGCGATTGCCGCGACCGGCGTCAGCCCGGCCGAAATGACCTGGAAGAGCGGCGTCGACCTGATCTCCTTCGGCGGCACCAAGAATGGCTGCTGGATGGCCGACGCGGTGGTGATCCTCAATCCGGATGTCGGCAAGGATTCGCGTCTGTTGCGCCAGCGCGCCGGGCAGACCTTCTCCAAGGCCCGCTTCATCTCGGCCCAGTTCGAGGCCTATTTCACCGACGAATTGTGGTTGAGGATGGCGGGCCACGCCAATCAGATGGCAGCACACCTGGCCGAAACGATCGAGGATGCGCCGGCCGGCAGGCTCGCCTGGCTGCCGCAGGCCAACGAGGTGTTCGCCATCCTCAGTCGTGCCACAGCGGAAAAGCTGCAAGCGGCCGGCGCCAAATTCTACGAATGGGGCGTGCCGCAGGGTTTTGACGGGCATCTCGGCGACAATGAAGCCATCTACCGCTTCGTCGCCAGCTTCGCGACCACGACGCAGGAGATCGACCGTCTCGGCCAGTTGCTTGGCTGAGCTCGCAGCACTCAGGAGCAGCCGGATGACCAAGCCTTCTCTCGGTTCGACGATGCGGCTGATCCATCCGGCGCCGAATGTGCTCGGCTTCTATGATGGCCGTGTCGATGGCGTTCGCATCTGGTCGCACGAGCCGAATTGGCTCGACGACGGCGCTTACACGCTCGGCATCTGCACCTATGCGATCGTCGATGGATCGCAGGCGCTCGTCTATGACACGCACATCTCCCTGCCCATGCCCGCCTCATCCGGCGAACCCTCGAGGAGATGGGCGTGACCTCGATACGCGTCGTGCTCAGCCACTGGCATGACGACCATATCGCCGGCAACGAGGTGTTTAAGGATTGCGAGATCATAGCCAACCGCCTCACCGCCTCGGCACTCGAACGCGGCCTGGCCGACATCGAGGGCGGCAATCCACCGATCAAGCCACTGGTGCTGCCCAACAGGATTTTCGAGGACAGCCTTAGCCTGACGGTCGGAGAGATCGCGATCGAACTGCGCCAGGTCGAGATCCACAGCCATGACGGCACGGTGTTGCTGATGCCCAATACCGGCCTGCTTTTGGCAGGCGACACGCTGGAGGACTCCGTCACCTATGTGTCGGAACCGGAGCGTTTGAGCGAACATCTGATCGATCTCGAGCGCATGGCCGGCTGGCAGTTCGATCGGATCCTGCCCAACCATGGTTCCTTCGAGGCAATCGAAGCCGGCGGCTATGACAGAAGCTTCATCGCGGCGACCGAGGCCTATGTCCGAAAGCTGCTTGCCTGCCGGCAAGACCCCAACCTGGCGAAGCAGAATCTAAGGACCTTCGGCGCCGATATTTTCGCCACGACGGCGACGGAATATTTCACGCCATACGAAGCCGTTCACCGGCAGAACGTCGAGGCTGTTCTCTCGGCGGAAGCCGATAGCTAGGCGAGCAAAGGCCGCAGCAACAACTCGACGCCGAGCAGGATGAGAAAAATCAGGAACCAGCGGCGGAAAGTCGCCGGGCTGATTTTCCGGCGCAGCACCTGCCCCAGCCACATGCCGAGCAGGGCCGGCAGTACGGCAAGCGAGGACATCGCCAGATGTCCGGCCTCGAAAGCGCCATGCGAGGCAAGGCCCAGCGCCAGGGCGATCGTCGACACCGTGAAGGAAAGACCGAGCGCCTGGATCAGATCGTCCCGGCTCAAGCCCAGTGCCTGGATATAGGGGACGGCGGGCACCACGAAGACGCCGGTGCCGCCGGTGACAAGGCCAGTGAGGAACCCCACGACCGGCGACGACCAGCGCTCGGCAGGTGCCGGCACCGTCGGCTGCCGCGCGAGCAGGCTGTAGGCGGCATAGACGATCAATGCCGCGCCGAGGCCGGCGGTCGTCCATTTGACATTGTCGCTGGCGAGCAGCCGCGAGCCGGCGGTGGTGCCGATCAGGATGCCTGCCATCATCAGCCGCAGCCGGCGCAGGATGGCGGAAAAACTCGGGCCGGCGAAAAGCTGCCAGACATTGGTGATGAAGGAGGGCACGATGAGCAGCGATGCCGCGGTCACCGGCGGCATAATGGTGCCGAGCAATCCCATGGCCAGCGTCGGCAGGCCCATACCGGTCACGCCCTTGACGATCCCAGCGAGCAGGAAAGTGATTGCAACGGTGGCTGTCAGCAGCAGGGAGAAATCGGACATCGCCCTTCATGGTCCGACGCCACATGCTTCAAAAGAGCCAGAGATGCTCGTTGCCGGTGGCACAATAAAAAAGCGGCGCCACTCGGCGCCGCCAGACTGCTGACAAACCCCTGGCGTTAGCCGGGGGTTTTTGATTCACTGGGTCATGTTGAAGCGACCCGCCCCCGAACAGACCGCGCTTGAGATGGTGACGTTGGATCAGCTGGTTCCGGCTGATCATCTGCTTCGCAAGATCGATCGA
>NZ_JBWGIO010000039.1:0-33872 GCF_057784215.1 Mesorhizobium sp. CNPSo 4661
CTGGTGTCGGATTACAGCCTGACCATGCTGATGGTCACGCACCAAATGGGCTTCGCCCGCGACATCGCCGATCGTGTCTGCTTCTTCTTCGGCGGCAGGATCGAGGAGCAGGGCACGCCAGAACAGCTGTTCGGAAACCCGCAGCGCAAGCGCACCCAACAGTTCCTCAGCGCCGTCAAGGAGGCGGTATAGGAAACTCGGACGTGAGCTGACGTGCAAGACTGATGACGACGTACACAGTCTTAGGAGCCCCGAGCCACGTGGCCGCCAACAATCTTAGATCTGGGGAAGCCGAGATGCCGGCTGCCGTTGCCGATGCGATCCTGGCGTCGCTCATAGAGTAAGCACATCTGAATGCCAGATGGGTCAAATCTACAAACAACATTTGACGCTCGCGATGCCCTCAGGGATTCTTTTCCGGCTGCTTCTTCCTTGTCAATACAGCATGAAAGAAAAGAGAACCCTGAAGGGAAGCCATGGGGACGAAAATTCTCAATTTCAGCCTGGATGAGTACGCAGGACGGCTTAGCAAAACCCGAGCGGCGATGGATAGGCGCGGCATCGACACCCTTATCGTTAGCGATCCAGCCAATATGCATTGGTTGACCGGCTATGATGGCTGGTCATTCTACGTCCACCAAGCGATTGTCGTACCGCCTTCCGGCGAGCCAATCTGGTTCGGTCGCGGCATCGACTCACCCGGCGCGATGCGGACCTGTTATATCGGAACCGAGAATGTTGTTCCCTATCCCGACCACTACGTCCACTCGCTTGAGCGTCATCCGATGGAACTGCTTGCTAGGCTCCTGGTTGAGCGCAAGCTGGATAAGGGCGTCATAGGCCTCGAGAAAGATGCCTACTGGTTTTCGGCCGCGGCTTACGAATCGCTCATCGACGGCCTGCCGAACGCCAAGTTTGTCGATGCGACTGTCATGGTGAATTGGCAAAGGATAGTGAAAAGCCCAGCGGAAATCGCTTTCATGCGAAAAGCCGCTCGCATTGTTGAGCTGATGCACAAGCGCATCTACGAAAAGGTCGAGCCGGGCATGCGCAAGTGTGACTTGGCGGCCGAAATCTATGATGCCGCTATTCGCGGTACGCCCGACTTCGGCGGAGATTACCCGGCGCTTGTACCGCTACTCCCGTCAGGGGCTGACGCCGCAGCATGCCATCTAACCTGGGACGACCAGCCGATGCGCAACAATGAGGGGACCTTTTTCGAGATCGCCGGCGTCTATCGACGGTACCATTGCCCGATGTCACGGACGGTCTATCTCGGCAAACCAAGCGAGACGTTCTTGAACGCCGAGAAAATGACTTTGGAGGGAATGGAGGCAGGTTTGGCCATTGCCAAACCGGGCGCCACCGCCGAGGACATCGCGATCGCCTTCTGCGATGTGCTTGAACGTTACGGCATCAAGAAGGATAACCGGGTCGGCTATTCGGTCGGGTGCGCCTATCCGCCCGACTGGGGTGAGCACACGATGAGCCTGCGTCGTGACGACAAAACCGAGCTTCAGCCAGGGATGACATTCCATTTTATGACGGGTCTTTGGATGAAGGACTGTGGTTTCGAAATGACCGAAACCGTTCTCATTACCGAGACCGGAATGGAATGCTTGGCCAACGTCCCACGGCAACTGTTCGTAAAAAAATGATGCGGCGAGATGAGTGCGTTTGTGCACTGGTGATTTTGCCCAGGGGCCCCTTCGACTGGGCGCCTGTCGTGATCCCTTCATCCTCGTGTAAAACCGCTGGAGAAAGAGATGTCAGTGGCTTTGATCGAAGACACAAAACAAATACTTGAAAAACTGGTTGCGTTCCCGACCATCTCCCATGAGTCGAACCTCTCCATGATTGACTACATGGCTGATTTTCTGCGCCACCTTGGGGCAAGGGTATTTCTTCAGCACAATGAAGACGGACGGAAAGCCAATCTGTTCGCCACATTGGGGCCTCAGAAGGATGGGGGCATCGTTCTCTCCGGGCATTCGGATGTTGTCCCGGTGGAAGGGCAGGATTGGTCCAGCGATCCTTTTATGATGCTGGAGAGCAACGGGCGGCTCTACGGCCGCGGCACATGCGACATGAAGGGCTTCCTCGCCTGCTGCCTTGCCACTGCTCGGGAGGCTGCGGAACTCAATCTCGAGCGACCGCTGCATTTTGCGTTTACCTACGATGAGGAGGTCGGTTGCTTCGGCGCCCAGGCGCTGGTTAGGGAATTGGCTCGTCGCAATATCAAGCCTGCGGCCGCCCTGATCGGTGAGCCGACAATGATGCAGGTCATCGAAGGGCACAAAGGATGCTATGAATATACGACCAACTTTGTAGGCCTTGAGGGCCACGGATCGCAGCCCGACCGCGGCATCAACGCCATTCAGTACGCGACAAGGTTCATCACGTATCTGATGGAGCTCGGCAAAGAGCTGAAGGGCCGGGCGATGGCAGGAAGCTGCTTTGACCCTCCTTGGGCCACAATTCAGGTCGGGCGGATTTCCGGCGGCGCAGGCCGTAACATTATTGCGGGGCATTGCTCGGTCGAATGGGAGATGCGCCCGGTTCAACCGTCTGACGCCGCGTTTGTGAAGGAGAGCCTCGACGCCTTCATTAACCAGCAGCTGCTGCCGGAAATGAAGGCCGTGTCTCCTAATTGTTGTATTGAAACCATCGTGATCGGTGAGGTGGAAGGACTTCAGATTGTGCCCCAATCGGCGGCGCGCGACCTCATCTATGAAATCACCGGCGCCAATGGTGCCGACGTCGTCGCCTTCGGCACCGAGGCGGGGCTTTTTCAGAAAGCGGGGATATCGGCCATCGTCTGCGGGCCCGGCTCGATCGAGCAAGCCCATAAGCCAAACGAGTTTGTAGATATCGACCAGCTCAAGAGTTGCCTGAAAATGCTTTCGCGCCTGCAGACGAAACTCGTTTGAACATGCTTCCGGGGTGCTGGGCCTTAGCTCAAGTTCAAGCCCGAAAGACGGGTTCGGCTCTCTCGCGGGCACTGATTGCCGATGATCGATCCGTTTCAATCTGATAGAATGACCTTTGCTGAGCCCTCCGACTTTGTGGGAGCGGGGCAACCATTGAAGATCGCCGTCCTAGTGCTGCCGGGGTTTTCGCATCTCGCGCTTCATGCCTATATCGAGCCCTTGCGTATCGCCAACTCCGTTTTAAATGAGCAGCGATTTCGATGGCGCATCGCTGGAATGGAGTGCCGACCCGTTGCTGGCGCAAACGGGGTCCCAATGCCGGTCGAGGTCACCATTGACGTGCTGCGTCCCCGAAGCGTCAACGGTAATGAAATCGATCAGCTTGTGGTGGTGTCTGGCGAGCCTGTTGACGGTTGCTTCACCCCGGTTTTGAATGGCTTTCTGCGAGATATCGCCAGGTGCGGCGTAGCCATATCGGCTGTTGGCACGGCAACGTGGCTGCTGGCCCGCGCTGGCTTACTGGCAAACAGTCATTGCACGATCCACTGGTCGCGGCTTGGCGCCTTCTCGGAGGTGTTTCCCAAAACTCGCATTCAAGATTCGCTCTTTGTTAAGGACGGTCAGTATTCAACCTGCGCCGGGGAACTGGCTGCTTTTGATTTGGCCGTGGACTTCGTCGGCACTCATGCCGGAGGCTTTATCGCGAACGAGGTTTGTCGATACGCAACCGTAGCGGGCCAGCGCTTAGGCTCGAAACGTCAGACAGATGGACCGGGGACAGGGTTTGGGAAAACGAGCGACAAATTCGTAACCGCTGTTACGATTATGGAACACAATATAGAGTCTCCACTGCCGATATCTCGACTCTGTAAGCGGTTAGGGGTTTCAAGGCGTCAGCTCGAACGCCTTTTCGTAGTTCATATCGGCATGACACCAGCGAAGTTCTACCTCAAACTTAGGGTTGATCACGCGAGGCGACTGATCGAAGGCACCCGATTATCAATCGTTGATATAGCGATTGCGAGTGGTTTCGTATCGGCGTCGCATTTTGCGAAATGCTTTAGGAGCAAGCACGGTATTTCGCCACAGCAGTGCCGCGCGACAGTGCCCGCTTGGGTGGTTTGCTGAGCGATGCGCGGGTCGCCGCGAGACGGCGTCGGTGAAAGCTTGGTGATGCCAACGTCGCCTGATTCCGCGAAGGATCACCACCGGACAGTGGTGTCCGAGAATTGCCGAAACGCGCAATGGCCGCGCGACAAGGCCCGCACCGGCACGCCGATATAGTGTCAATCGCCCACCTATTGTTGCAAAAATATTTTGCAGAGATGCAAATCTTAACGGAGACTTCACTTTCAAAGGCTGCATTAGAAGATAAAATAACTTAGCGACAATATCAGGTAAAGACAATTAACGACAAAAAAGGTTCTGTTATGATGCCAAGTGAAATTGAGTCATACTTCGAAGAAGACTACATATACTTTGGCGACGTTGTCAATCCTCCCGAAATAAGCGACAGACAAGCTGGAGCGATCTGGGATTTTCTGTCTCTTAAGCAGGGCGACCCAGTTCTTGAGCTTGGGTGCGGTTATGGGCGGATTGCCAATCGGTTGGCGGAAAAAGGCGTGAAGATGACGGGAATTGATATTTCATCCGCTTTGCTAAAAAAAGCCGAGGCCGACGCTGCTGAGCACAGATTAGATGTTGAATACGTTCTGGGCGATATGCGCACACTTCCTTGGCGTGATCGATTCGAAGCGGCTTTCCTATGGTACACAACGTTTGGCTATTTCGATGACGAAGACAATGAGAAAGTTCTGTGTGAAGCCGCTTCTTCACTTCGCAAGGGGGGGCGTCTGCTAATCGACCACCCCAATAGGCTCGATTTTCTGGGACATAAGTCCCCTGTCTGCCACGTTGCTCGCCGCAACGACGATACCAGAATCGATCTATATACTTATGACGTGGTGAGTGATCGTTCGAAGCTGGAAAGGCTTGTCGTGCGCAACGGACGTATTAAAACAGCACGACTTTCTTTCAAGCAGTATGGTGTTTCTGAATATACTCGGATGCTGCGGAGAGCAGGGTTCGAGACCATCGAAGCTTACGGGCAGGAAGCCGAAGCGTTTACGGCCGCCAGTTCCCGACTCGTAGTAGTCGCATGTAAATAATCCGCGACTGGCAGCGTTGTCCTAGTGTTGCGATACACACATGGCAAGGCTTGTCCCTTGAGTACGAGTGCACGCAGCCCTAGATTGACACGGCTCATCTCCAAAGAGGAGGTCAAGGGACTGGGGAGTGGAGGCGGTTCGTTCCGGCCTAGCCGGTCGGGGGGCGCCGTATCAGCTTATATCGAAATTGACGGCATCATCGCTACGATGTTCGTCAACGAAGTCAGATCACTCCAGAGCCGCCTGCGTCAAATTTTCCGGGACTGGGGCTAGATTCGATAAGGCAAGCTATCGATGGGAGCGGGCGCCGATCTGTACCCGGGCCGGAGGTCTCGTATAGCGGACAACTTTCTTGAGGCTCTTAAAGGAACGGATCGACACAGCGCAGGCCGACGATCTGCCGCCCGTGAGATCGATGGCGCTGGCCCAAGTTTTGCCTGGCAGCGACCAGATACGGACCGACGGCTCTGCTCCGCCGTCAGCATCGACCCCGCAGCTACCGCGGCCGAGCGAGCATGCCAATCCAGTGCTCGAGCACATCTGACGAGAAGCCTTCATCGCTGCCCGCCGAACCGCAGCCCAGCATACCATCCTCCGGATAGCGACGCGCCATCTGAAAACGTGATGGTACCATCCGGGACATTATATTGGCCACCTGAATGCCAGATGGCGCATACTGCTGTCGAGGCTAAAGCGTTCTCCCTAATATTGTCCGATAGAAATCGAGCGAAACAGTTGCAGATAAAAGACGTACTCCTCGCGCCCGGCAGCGGTGCATTTTTTTATGATGACCAAGCTGCTATTAGGGCCGGAGCCTCGCAGGACGGCTTCATCTATCTTGGCGAACCGCTAACCCCCGGTTTCACGTCTATCCGCGTTCCGGCGTCTTCGCTCAGCATCGGGCTTGTCCTTGCCGACGACACCGTCGTCTGGGGCGACATGATGAGTGTTCAATATTCTGGAGCGGGTGGACGCGATCCTCTGTTTGACGTCAAACAAATGGCGGATCTGACGGCCCGGGTCATGATACCACGACTTCTCGATGTCGATGCGTCCCGCTACCTTGAGGCCTGCGCGAAGGTTTTCGAGCCGTTCGAGCGCGAGCGGCTACCTCTTGCGCTCGAGTACGGAGTCAGTCAAGCGTTGCTTCGAGCCTCAGCCTACCTCCAACGTGCCGCCATGGCTGAGGTCGTATGCGCTGAATTTGACTTACCGTTGCCGACGCGAAGGGTCCCGATCTACTGCCAAAGCGGCGATGCCCGGGAAATAAATGTCGACAAGATGGTTCTGAGATCCGTGGATGTTCTTCCCCACGGCCTGATCAATTCACGTCAGAAATTTGGCGTCGACGGCAGGACCTTTATGGATTTCGTGAAATGGGTTGCAGCGCGCACGCGCGAGATCGGTCGCCCGGACTATCAGCCGGTGTTGCATTTCGATGTGTATGGCTGGATTGGCCAGGAAATCGGCCTGGATCCGCAACGCATTGCTGACTTTATCTGCAGAGTTGCCGAGTGCGTTCCGGGTTTCACGCTGAATATAGAGTCGCCAGCGGACTTTGGTTCAACACGAGCCCAGATTGAGAATTATGCGCGGATCGTATCGATCCTCAATGAGCGAGGTTCCAGGGCGCGCATTGTCGTGGATGAGAGATGCAATACGCTTGAGGACATTCGGCAATTTGCCGAAGCGAAGGCCGCGCATCTTGTGCAAATTAAAACCCCGGATGTCGGCTCGATAGCCGACACGGCCCGTGCTGTGCTCGTTTGTAAGCAGAACCAAGTTGGCGCGTATGTCGGCGGGAGCTGTACGGAAACGGATCTGTCCGCCCAAGCGTCAGTCCACATTTCGGTGGCGACCCAAGCCGATATGATGCTCGCAAAGCCCGGCATGGGCGTCGACGAGGCTTTCTCAATCGTTGGGAACGAACAGAACCGGTTGCTCGCGATCCTGAACCGTCGAGCGACCAAAAATGTCCGGTGAAAAGCGCGGTGTGTCACCAATGCATAAAAGCCTCGAGGGGATCACCGTCATTGCTGTAGAGCAGGCCGTGGCAGCGCCTTATGCGTCGTCCCGCCTTGCAGATGCTGGGGCCCGGGTAATCAAGATCGAACGGCCGGAAGGGGACTTTGCCCGAGGCTACGACGAGTTGGTTAGAGGGCAAAGCGCCTACTTTGTTTGGCTCAACCGGGGTAAAGAATCGGTATGCCTGGACCTTAAGTTGGAGACGGACCGTGAGATCCTCGAAACGCTCATTGCCGATGCTGACGTTTTTATTCAGAATCTGAAACCGGGCAGTATCGAAAAACTGGGGTTCGGGTCTGAGGATCTGCGTCGCCGACATCGGCGTCTTATCACCTGTGACATCTCTGGTTTCGGGGTCAAAGGGCCGTATTCCCACTTGAAGGCTTATGATCTCATCGTCCAGGCCGAAACAGGTCTATGCGCGATCACCGGCAACCAACAAGGGCCGGCGCGCGTAGGGGTCTCCGTTTGCGACATCTCGGCGGGCATGACGGCGCATAGCGCCATTCTTCAGGCCCTCTATCACCGCGAGGTCAGCGGTGAAGGCACCAGCATCCAGGTGTCCCTGTTCGATGCCGTCGCCGACTGGATGAATGTGCCGGTTCTGCAAAACGACTACAGCGGCTATCACACGGTACGCGCTGGCGTGAAACACCCATCGCTGGCACCTTACGGCGCCTATCGTTGTGCTGACGGCAAAGAGGTCATCTTTTCGGTTCAAAACGACCGCGAATGGGTAAATTTCTGCGAGAAATTCCTGAAGCAGCCGGAGCTTACGCGCGCCCCTGGCTTTGCTGATAATATGGAGCGTCTCGGTCACCGTGCACAACTTGATGAGATCATTGAGAGACGCTTTTGTGAATTGTCGTGCCATGAAGCGATGCGGGAGCTCGAGGCCGCCGGCTTGGCCTACGGTCGACTAAACGAAGTGGCGGATGTTTCAAAACATCCACACATTCGCAGGGTTGAGGTTGGAACACCCGAAGGGACCGTCGAGACGATAGCGCCGGCGGCGATCTTCAACTCTGAATATGCCGCACTGCGCCCAGTTCCGGCTCTTGGCGCTCATACCGCGACTGTCCGCGAAGAGGCTCTGGGCCGTTTGCGCCAAAGAGCCGCGTCATCGTAAGCGTGCATCTCGGTAAGGTGAGCCCGAACGCGATTTCCGAAGAGCCTGTGTACCTCGGATCATCTCGGCACGCTGGCCGCCGCGCAAGCCCACTGCCGTCGCCCTCGCTAAAATCGGCTGCAGGGCGGCTCTATGATCAAGAATACCTTTGCGGCCGTTGAAGGCGTGATGCCTATACCACGCTGGAGATCCCTGCTCTTCGTGCCCGCTCACGTTCCGCGCTTTGTGGAATCGGCTCACGAGCGCGGTGCAGATGGCGTCATTCTCGACCTAGAGGATTCTGTTCCTCCGAATCAGAAGGCCGAGGCACGGCGGCAGCTTGCCGAATCCGTGACAAAGGTGGCGCGACAGGGCGCATCTGTTTTGATCCGCGTGAATCGTGATTTGCGCACTTTGGTGGCCGATCTCGATGCAGCCGTGCTGGCTGGAGTTGACGCGCTGGTTCTTCCGAAGACGGATTCGGCAGAATGGGTTTCAGAGATAGCGGATGCGGTTTCAGACCTTGAACGAGAACGAAATCTTCCACTAGGACGGATCCGGTTCCTTGCCCAGATCGAGACGCCTGGCGCCTTGCAGAGGCTCACGGCCATTGCGTCCGCGCATCCAAGGATGGTTGCGATGGCTCTTGGTCCTGAAGACTTCAGTGCCGCTGTTGGGGGCGCCCCGGACTTCGACCTCCTTTTGATGCCGAACCTCTCGGTTCTTTTTGCCGCCCGCGCTGCCGGCTTGCTCCCCTTAGGTTTCATAGGAAGCATTGGCGAGTTCTCGGACACCAATAAGCTTCGCGACGTGGCTGAACATGCGCGTCGGCTTGGCTTTGCCGGAGCTTTGGCGATCCACCCGACACAGATTGCCATATTCAACGAAGCCTTCTCGCCAAGCGCAGACGAGCTCGAGTGGGCCCGTCGCGTCGTCGCGGCGGAAAACGATGCCGCCACGCGTGGACTGTCTGCATTCTCGTTGAATGGCAAGATGATCGATCCGCCGGTGGTGAGGCGCGCCCACGAGATCCTGGCGCTCGCTTTCTGACCCGCCCTTTAAAAGCTTTCCGAGACATCGGCCTGCGGTTTGTCTTGCTACCCATCTCGTTTCGAGATAGAAAGAAGGCGCTGGGGATCATGTCCCAGTTGGATTTGGTCGTCGTGGACATCAGGCAGTTAAGATATTTTGTCGGCGTCGTCGAAGCCGGCAGTTTTACGAAGGCGGCTGCGACCCTCAACGTTGCTCAAAGCGCTCTAAGCCTGCATGTGCGTCAACTTGAGGAAGGTTTTGGCACCCAACTGCTGGTTCGCGACAGGACCGGTGTCAGCGTCACGGCGGCCGGAGGCAAGCTGCTTGAGCGCGCGCGGAACATCCTGAAAGAGATTCAGCTTACCGAGGCGGAACTGACCAACACGGTGACTGCTCCTTCCGGAGAGGTGACCATCGGCATTCCGTCCGGAGCCGCTCGCGTTCTTAGCGGTCCGCTGCTTGAATCGGCAAGAAGTGAGTTGCCGAGGATCTCGCTCAAGATGATCGAGGGCATGACGGGACCGCTGGAAGAGTGGATGGCTGCGGGCCGTTTCAATCTGGCCGTTCTGTACCGGACCGCGGAGAGCGTGGGGCCAATGACGGTGCTGGCCCGCGAAGAGTTTTGCCTCGTCGTGCCGCCGGGTCAACCCCCTTTCGAAGATACGATCGCGCTCGCCGAACTGCACGCGTTTCCCCTGGCGGTTCCCATGCGCAATAACAATGTCAGGCGTTCGGTCGCTGATGTCGTTGCCCAACACGGTTGTGTTTTGGATGTCAGATTCGAGGTCGACTCCCTTTCTACTATTATCAATATGGTCATGGAAGGAAAGGCGTATTCCATCCTTACCCCGTCGGCCATTCAGAAAGAGGCGTCTCAAGGTCTGGTTCGGACGGTCAAGATCGTCGATCCCGTGATTACCCGTTCCGTCGTGCTCGCCGTCAACCCGAAGGATGAGCGCTCTCCAGCCGTCTCGGCGGTCCGCAAACTAATCCCAAAAGTCGTAAAGACTTTGATCGAGTGCGGGCGCTGGTCAGCCACGGTTCCGGATCGGGTTTAGATAATCCCAGGCAAATTCAGCCAGCGCTACGGCTCCTCGCGGTTGCTTGAGCGGTATCAATCTGGATTCGAGATGGTTTTGGGCGACATTCGATATTTGACCGCCTGCAACGATCGCGATGAAATCCCCTAACAGCGGGGCACGGTTCGGATATCGGCTGGCTCGCGCCCTGGCAGATTCATGAAAGCGGAGCATGCGATGTCCAACGCCACGAACTATCAGCTTTTCATCAACGGCAGTTGGCGGTCTGGTAGTGGGACCATGACGGTGACCAACCCGGCGACAGAGCAGGTCTTTGGCTCGGTGGCCGCGGCCTCGGCTTCGGACCTGGACGATGCCCTTGCTTCTGCAGAGCGAAGCCGCCGCGCTTGGTCCTCCCGACCGCCGAAGGAACGCGGCGAAATTCTTGTCGCGGCCGCCAAAATCCTGGCAACGAAGGTAGGAGACGCAGCGAAGGATTTGTCGAGAGAACATGGCAAGACGATTACCGAAGCAACAGGCGAGTACGCGCGCGCAGTCGAAACTTTCGAGTGGTACGGCACACACGCCGAAGAATTGTCTGCCCCAATTCCACATGGCCCCAACCGGATGATTGTTCCTGAGCCGCTCGGCGTGGTCGCCGCCTTCACACCGTGGAACTATCCCGCGGTGCTCATTGCCCGCAAGCTTGCCCCTGCGCTGGCGGCGGGCTGTCCTGTGATCCTGAAAGGCGCTGAAGAAACACCGAGTGCGGCGATCCACATCGTCGAAGCATTGCGACTAGCGGGTATCCTGGATGGCGTCGTCAATGTTGTCTTCGGCGTACCGGCGGAAATATCCCGGCATCTACTCAACTCGCCAATCGTGAAGCTGTTGACTTTCACGGGCTCAACCGAAATTGGAAAACAGCTCGCTAAGCTCGCCGCGAATAATTTGCAGCGGTGCGTCCTCGAGCTCGGTGGGCACTCCCCCGTCGTTGTATGCGAGGATGCCGACCTGGCAAACGCAATACCGGCAATTTCGGAATACAAGTTCGAGTGCGCGGGCCAGAGCTGCAACGCACCCAGCAGAATCCTCGTCGCCCGTCCGCTCTACGCGGAGTTTTTGTCCCGGATGACCGAAGTAGCTCGCAACATTAAAATAGGCCCACCAGACGATCCTGCAACAGAGATGGGACCCATGGCAAACGCGCGGCGGATCGAGGCCATGGAGCGTCTGGTCAAGGATGCAGTGGATCGCGGCGCGCGCGTAGAGACGGGTGGCACGCGCTTGGCCCAGCCGGGTTTCTACTGGCCGCCAACCATCCTGACAGGAGTGCCCAAGGATGCGAAGGTGCTTCATCAAGAGCCGTTCGGACCGATCCTGACTGTGGCGCCGTTCGACACGATCGAGGAGGCTATCGAAGAAGCCAATGCCACCGAGTACGGGTTGGCCGCCTACTTCTTCACTGGCGCCGCCGATGCAAAACGCACGCTGATTGGCGGTGTCTCGGCTGGCGCAGTCAGCATAAATTACCTGAAAGGCGTTTCAGCAGACGCGCCCTATGGCGGGGTCAAGCAGAGCGGCTATGGATACGAGGGCGGCGAGCAGGGCATGCGCAGTTTTCAAAGCTTGAAACTGGTCAACGGGCTCGGATCATTCGGATAGAACCAAGTGAATACAAGGGCGCGCATTATTACCGGTGAAGACATTATGAGAAGCGTCGCCGACGCTCTCCAGTTCATCTCGTATTACCATCCTCCGGACTATATCCGCTACCTTGCTGAGGCATTCGCTCGCGAGCAGAGCCCCTCGGCAAAGAACGCCATAGGGCAGATTCTGCTGAATTCGCGGATGGCGGCATTTGGGCGGCGGCCGATCTGCCAGGATACCGGTCTCGTGGTGGTTTTCGCCAAGGTCGGAATGGGGGTTCGCATCAAGTCTGCGGCCAGCTTCGCCGAGCTTGTCAATGAAGGCGTCCGGCAGGCATATCTCGACCCCAACAATCCCCTTCGACCGTCGATCGTCTCGGACCCGCTTGGCCGCCGATTGAACACCCGCGACAACACGCCGGCAGTCGTCCACGTCGAACTTGTGCACGGCAAAAAGATTGAGATCACCATCGCCGCAAAAGGCGGCGGGTCTGAGAACAAGGCTCGTTTCACCACCCTTAACCCCAGCGCGTCGGTTGCCGATTGGGTGGTTGAGACCGTTTCGATGCTTGGCAGCGGATGGTGTCCGCCTGGCCTTATCTCAGTTGGTATCGGGGGTAGCGCCGAAAAGGCGATGCTTTTGGCCAAGGAGGCCATGAACAAGCCTATCGACATGACGGATTTGATCGCCAGAGGGCCGTCAGGCGCCGAAGAGGCGCTGCGGATCGAGCTTTACGAGCGGATTAACGCACTGGGGATCGGCGCTCAGGGCCTGGGTGGCCTGACGACTGTCGTCGACGTTAAGGTGGCGAGCTATCCCACCCACGCAGCCTCCAAGCCTGTAGCTCTGATTCCTCAATGCGCTGCCAACCGGCACCTCACCTTCACCTTGGACGGCACTGGGCCGGTCCAGCTTCAGCCGCCCGATCTTTCCGAATGGCCACAGATTGGTCCTGACGACCTACAAATGACAGGCGTCCGCCGGGTCAACTTGGACAAGTTGACGAGGGAAGAGACGGCGTCATGGCACTGCGGGGAAACTCTGCTTTTGTCCGGAAAAATCCTAACCGGCCGAGACGCCGCCCATAAGCGCGTGGTCGACCTGATCGACAGGGGCGAGCCACTTCCAGTCGATCTGCGCGGACGCGTGATCTATTACGTCGGACCAGTGCGTGCGGTAAGGGATGAGGTGGTTGGCCCTGCTGGTCCCACAACCTCCAGCCGCATGGACGACTTCACTGATAAGGTGCTGGCCGGGACTGGACTTTATGCAATGGTGGGCAAGGCGGAGAGGGGGCCGGCGGCCATCGAGTCGATCGTCAGGCACAAGACGCCCTATCTCATTGCAGTGGGGGGGGCCGCCTACCTGATTTCAAAATCGATCAAGGCGGCGCGGCTTGTGGCCTTCGAAGACCTTGGAATGGAAGCCATCTATGAATTTGAAGTCCAAGACATGCCCGTCATCATGGCTGTCGACGTTGAGGGAAACTCTGTTCATACTTCCGGGCCGCTAGAGTGGCGAAAGCGAATGGCAGCCGATAGCATTGCACGAAGCATCGGCGTTTGAACGCTGAGTCGGCAGTTATTCGCTTGTTCAGGCATACGCGAATTCCGAGAGATTGATGCAGCGGCGTGGGTTTCTTAAGGCGAGCCGACCCACATCAGCCCATGCGCATCAACAACACGTTTCAGAAACGCGCTTCTGACCTGGCAGGTCGGCTGGACATCTACAATTGGCATTCAGTCCATAGCAGCCTAAAGTCCAGTTCATCATCATCCGGCTGGGCAGGGCCATGAAGTCGAAACTTGATGCTGTGCGCCTGGACGCTTGGGACCTTCGCATTCTCTCGGAGCTTCAATCCGACGGTCGTGTATCGAAAAGCGATCTTGCCAAACGCGTTCATCTGTCGCCTTCAGCTTGTTCGGAGCGCCTGCGCGTACTTGAAGCAGCAGGTATCATTGAAGGCTATTACGCGCGGCTCAGTCCGACCCTTACCGGGGGCGTGATCTTCGTCATGGTGGAGGTGGTGCTAAACCGTCATCGCCTTGAGGACCAAAGGCATTTCGAGGCGGCGATTCAAGGCATGCCCGAAATCCTAGACTGCTGGGCTATCGGGGGGCGAGTCGATTACCTGATGCGCGTTGCAGCTCGCTCGATGGCTGCGTATCAGGAGTTCATGGAAGGCCTTCTCCAGGCCGGTCTGGGGATCGATCAATACTACAGTCTCATCGTGACAAAGCCGGTAAAATCGAATTCGCCAATTTCCTTATCCGTCCCAGAGTCACAGTAAATTGCGGAGCCGGTGCTTTTCACGGTCATGCACACCAAATCCGTGAATTCGGCGGCGGCGGACGGGCATTTCGACGGAATGTGGGGAGTGTCTTCCGCTATATTGACGGCTTAGACGCCGCGACCGAGTGTTTTCCGCCAAGCGATAGAAGAGGAGAGGGGCGATGAGCCTGACCAATCTGGGAACAGCGCAGGTTCAAGAAAAGGATCGCAGTTTCGTATTTCATCCTTCCACTCATCTGGCAAAGCACAGCCGCGGCGAAACGCCAAACCGGATCATGGCCGGTGCAGAAGGCGTCTATATATGGGATACGGAGGGGCGGAGAAGCCTCGACGGGTTCGGTGGTCTCTACTGCGTCAACATGGGATATGGATGCACGGAGATCGCCGACGCGATTGCCAAGCAAGCGCATGAACTGCCGTTCGCACATGTCTATGCCAGCCAAGGCACGGAGCCAGTTGCCCGTTTGGCGGAGGCCGTGGTGGAATATTTTGGGCAGAATATGAGAAGGGTCTATTTCGGACTTTCGGGATCAGACGCCAACGAGACCAATATCAAGCTGGTCTGGTACTACAACAACATCCTCGGTCGCCCTGAAAAGAAGAAGATTATCTCGCGAAATCGCGGCTATCACGGATCCGGGCTGGTAACCGGCAGCCTGACTGGCCTTCCGTTCTTTCACAAATTCTTCGACCTTCCGCTGAATCTGGTGCGTCATACGACAACACCGCACCACTATCGCCAAGCGCGGGATGGCGAGAGCGAGGAAGCGTTCTCCAAGCGCTGTGCCGATGACCTCGAAGCCCTGATCCTCGCCGAGGGTCCGGAGACGGTCGCGGCCTTCATAGGGGAGCCGGTACTCGGAACCGGAGGCATCGTTCCGCCGCCCAAGGGGTATTGGGCGGCTATTCAAGCGGTGCTCGACAAATATGACATCTTGCTTATCGCGGATGAGGTCGTCTGCGGCTTCGCGCGGACAGGCGAGAAATTCGGCTCTCACCTCTATGGCATGCGTCCGGATTTCGTCACGATCGCCAAGGGTGTGAGTTCAGCCTACCTGCCCATCTCCGGTTCGATCATCGGCGATCGTGTCTGGTCGGTTTTGGAAGAAGGAACGGAAAAGCACGGTCCGCTGGGCCATGGCTGGACATATTCTGGACACACGCTCTGCGCGGCGGCCGCCCTTGCCAACATTCAGGTGCTTAAGGAAAGAAACATCTTGGAGCATGTCCAGGATGTCGGCCCCTACTGGCTTTCGCGCATGAAAGCGGAACTGGAGGGACATCCTATTGTCGGCGAAGTTCGCGGCGTCGGGATTCTGTCCGCCGTGGAGTTGATGCGCGATCCCAAAGCGCGCGTGCCGTTCGAGCCCGAACTTCAGGTCGGCGTGCGGGCCGCTGCTGCCCTGCTCGAGAATGGTGTCATCGGCCGTGCCATGCCGCATGCGGACATCCTTGGATACGCGCCACCGCTCATCATCACCAGGGACGAGGTGGACATCATCGTCGACGCGACGGCGAAATCGGTCGAAACCACCTACCGCGCGCTCAAAACTGAGGGCGCAATATGATCCTGGCTGTAGCCGTCAGACCAGCAATGGCGAAGATCACGAGAGCAAAGCCCCATCGGCTCAATAGATACCGGCGTCGATTTCCGGCCGACAGGTGAGGGTCGGCGACTCACGTTTTTTCGCAGCTCTGCCGCGGCTGTGCGCATCTCCCTGGATCGCTCTCTTTCCGCGGCACGCCCTGCCGGTTTCCTCCCAACCGGCAGGGCGCCTTGCGCCGGCGTCGCCATGCCGGCGTGTTTGTCTCATTCCAATCGACGCGATGTCGAAAGGGGCCAGGGCGAAATTTGGAAATGCAGGAGGTTTTCGAGACATTCCTGGAGCGGCTGTTTGAAAGCGTGGATGAGACGGATTTCCGCGACGCCTTCGCGCATGCTGCGCAGGAATACGATCTTCCTCAATTTGCGTACCTATCGTTTCCACCAAAAAATTCTGGCAAACCAAGACTGATCTCGAACTACCCGGCCCGCTGGACCCGCCATTATGAGCTAAACCGCTATCATACGATCGATCCGGTGATCGTGCAGGCGCAGTCTGGCGGATGCCCGTTTATTTGGGGTCTTGGGGCCAGCCAAACCGAACTTTCAAAGGTCGAGCGCAAGCTCTTCGCCGAGGCGGCCGAATTCGGCATAAGCTGCGGCTTGACGGTTCCGATCGTCGATAAGCGAGGCTGTTTCGCGGCGGTGACTTTCGCATCGGACGAGCCCAGACCAGCCTTTGTGCGCGTCACACAGCAATACCAGCAGATATTGCTGTGCATGGCGAGCTGCTTTCACATTTACGCTCGCCGCAAGCTCTCGACCGATCGGATCGTAGATGGGGTGCGATTGACGCCTCGCGAATTCGAGTGCCTGCAGTGGGCAGTGAAGGGCAAGTGTGACTGGGCGACAGGCCGCATACTGGGGATCGCACGACGCACCGTCACCTTTCACCTCGACAATGTCCGCAAAAAGCTCGGAGTGAAAACAACCAGGCAAGCCATCGCGCTGATGAGTGAGCCGGATTCTTAGCATCATTGACACTTCTCAGCTAGCAAATGCACCTGTCTTGGCGAGCTGTTCCCGTGCAGCGCGGTTCTGGTGGGCGCCATTCTTCGGTGCAGGGGGCGTGCTTTCATGTCCATAGTCGTGACCGGCTCAGCGAGGACCGGACCGAGACTGATTCCGCTTTGCATCGTGAAACCTTCCTGCTGTTGTCGGCGCAGGCATAGCTCTGAGCGATCGTTCACGCGGACAACCCCGAGAAGGCCGGCCTCCCGCGCCGGAATGCAGCTTCCCAAGGGCCACCAAACCAATTTATCTGTACGACTTCACAGACTGTTTCGACTTCAGTCCTGGTCTCCAATGGCAGGGTCATTCTTCATTCTTCTCTACGAGGTCCACATGATCCTGCTTCTAAAGCGGATCGCGATTTAAGGGATTCAGGATTGAACGAAGCCGCTAAAGCGGCATTTGGCGGATCGGTTTGCGGGTGACGCTTCTGTTTTGAAGGATTGCGGCTGTTGAAGCGCAATCTCGAGAACAGGAGCAATCAGATGGTCGAGTTGAGCCCTCTTCGCCGGCGCATGATCGAGGACATGACGATCCGCAATCTGTCGCCGGCCACGCAGCGATCCTACGTGCATGCCGTGGCGAAGTTTTCGCGCTACTTTGGCCGTTCGCCGGACCGGCTCGGTCTGGAGGACGTCCGCGCCTTCCAAGTTCATCTGGTGTCGACCGGAATCTCGTGGCCAGCGCTGAACCAGACGGTGTGCGCGCTGCGGTTCTTCTACGGCGTGACGCTGGGCCATGCCGAGATCCCGGAGCGGATCGTCTATGCTCGCTCGCCACGCACGCTGCCGGTGGTGTTGAGCGCCGACGAGGTCGTCGCCTTCCTGGAGGCGGTGCCGAGCCTGAAGACCCGTACGGCCCTGACGACGGCCTACGCAGCAGGTCTTCGCGCCTCGGAGACTGTCGGGCTGAAGGTCGGCGACATCGACAGCGGTCGCGGGGTGATCCGTGTCGAGCATGGCAAGGGCGGCAAGGACCGCACCGTGATGCTGTCGGCGCAGCTGCTGCGTATCCTGCGGGTCTACTGGCGTCTGGCGAAGCCGCGGGGCTGGCTGTTTCCTGGCCGAGACGCCAATCGGCCCATCGACGTGCAGGTGCTGTATTCGGCCTGCCGCTCGGCGCGAGCCGCCGCCGGCATCGACAAGCGCGTGACGGTCCACACGCTCAGGCACAGCTTCGCCACGCATCTGCTGGAGAACGGCACCGATATCCGCATCATCCAGGTGCTGCTTGGCCACAACAATCTTTCCTCGACGGCGCGCTACACCAAGGTCTCGAACGGCCTCATCCGGCGCACGACGAGCCCGCTCGACCGGCTGAACATCGAAGTCGTGCCGCCGGGCTGACCGGTCCGCCCATGTCGGCGAGACTGGAGGTGGCGGATATCTTCCGCCGCCATGGCGAGGCGTATCGACAGGTCAATATCGGCCATCTCGGACGCGTCGAGCGCCGCACGATGCGCGCCATCGAACTGTGCCGGACCGCCGAACTGGGCGGCCATGTGGAGGGCTGCCGGTCCTGCGGGGCGATCCGCGTGGCCTACAATTCCTGCCGCAACCGGCATTGCCCCAAGTGCCAGGGGCAGGCCTGCCGGGACTGGCTCGCCGCGCGGCAGGACGAGCTTCTTCCGGTTGCCTACTTCCACGTGGTGTTCACGCTGCCGGCCGAGGTTGCCGCGATCGCCTTCCAGAACAAGGCGGCGGTCTACACGATCCTGTTCAAGGCGGCCGCCGAGACGCTTCGCACGATCGCCGCGGATTCCAGGCATCTCGGCGCAGAGATCGGTCTCATCGCGGTGTTGCACAGCTGGGGCCAAACGCTCACCTACCATCCCCACATCCATTGCATCGTGCCGGGCGGTGGTTTGTCGCCCGACGGCACGCGATGGATCCCCTGCCGGCCGGGGTTCTTCCTGCCCGTGCGCGTGCTGTCGCGTCTGTTCCGCCGGCGCTTTCTGGAGGAGCTGCGAGCGGCCCATGATGGGGGGCGGCTGGGCTTCTTCGGCGATCTCGCCCACCTGGCAAAGCCCGATGCCTTCGCCCGCTTGCTCGCCGAGGCTCGTCGCCGTCAATGGGTCGTCTACGCCAAGCCGCTCTTCGGCGGGCCGAAGCAGGTGCTGGCCTATCTCGGCCGCTACACCCATCGCGTCGCCATTGCCAATTCCCGACTGATCAGCACGGCCGACGATCGGATCGCATTCCGCTGGCGGGACTATCGCCATCGCGGCAAGACCAAGATCATGACGCTCGACGCGCATGAGTTCATCCGCCGCTTCCTGCTGCACACGCTGCCCGACGGCTTCCATCGCATCCGCCACTACGGCTTCCTCGCCAATGGTCATCGCGCTGCCAGGCTCGACCTGTGCCGCAGGCTTCTGGCCAGCCCGCAGCAGGACGACCTCGAAGCGGATGCCGAAAGCGCCGCCGCCGAGCCCCTTGCGGCAGCGCACCGCTGCCCATGCTGTGGAGGACGGATGATCACGCTCGCCATCTGGCGATGCGGACAGGTACCGCCGAGCTCATTCTGGAACGACACCCCATGATCGCGCCGGCGTCTACATCACCCGGTACGGTATCCGTCGCCATGCGCGCTGGCACCCCGACCCTTGTCCCGCCGCACAAAGCCGCAAGCAGCCAGCCCGGCGATAGAAAGCACTGCAGCCTGTCCGACGGCTCGCGCTATCACGGTTCCGCCTTCCACCGTGCCATCCTTCGCTGTGGCCGCATCGTGAACGCTCTTCCTCAGCCTGGCACCGACGATCCCGACCGCTCCTCCAGGCTACAATCCCCATAGCACCAAACCTACCCGCGCCTCCGTTCAATCCGGCTGCAATGAGGTCCGACGTCCTGCCAGGTGGCTCCGTCGAGTATGCGGACGTCACAGAAGCCTCCAGATTCCCCTTGATTTGAGTTCGTGATTCATTGCGGTTGAAGGAAACCGCGATGGGCAAGCCGCTACCGCTTGAGTTGCGTCGGCGTGTTGTTGCGTATGTCGATGAGTGACATGGCCACCGCGAGGCTGCGCGCCATTTCCGCGTTTCGCCTCGCTTTGTGAACAATCTGATCCAGCTGCGCCTGCAGACGGGTTCGCTCGAAGCGCGCCGGCAGGGCCATGTGGGAGGCGGGAAGCTCGAGCCGCATGCCGAGTTTGTCCGCTTGCGATTGGCCGAGGCCGGGATGAACTTTGCGTCGAGCTGGAGGGGCGCGGGGTGAGCGTGCACCGCTCCAATGTCGGGCGTCTGCTTAATCGCCTGGGGCTCAGTCATAAAAAAAACTCTGCAGGCCAGCGAGCAGCAGCGGGCTGACGTGCGCCAGGCGCGTGAATTATGGATCAGGCGGCGAAAGCGGCTCTTCAACAAGGCTTTGACGCGGCTGATCTTCATCGATGAGAGTGTGCTGCAGAGCAGCGGAAGGAGTTCAATATGAACTAAGACCGTAGCGTAAAGCTGCGTGAATGATGGGGGACGGCCCCCCCCGGGATCGGCTTTCAGGAGCGGGTCTCAAACCAGTCCAAGCTGCTGCGGTAAAGAGCCGTGGTGGTGAGCGTTGGATGAAAAGTTCGGACGAGATCCGAGCAGGTGGGTGTCTGAAAGACGAACGAAAGTGAACCCTTCGAAGACGCGTCGTTATGAACGTAAGTGTCGCCGAAACCAGGACCGTCTCGTCATCCTGGGACAAGTCCGCCGGGTGCCTGATGACAGGGCGGGCGGCGACCGGCGTTGAGGGGGCGTGAGTCGGACACACGCATTCGCGCGGAACTGCAGGAACCAGGCTCCTGATGCAAAGGGAGAAGCACAAGCGGGCCAAACCGCAAGGCGAGAGTACCGATGCAGGAGACTGGGGCGGACCGGCCCGTATGAGCGTTGAAGGCCCTGTAATGGGGCCGGAGCAAAGGGGTCGGATCAGGTGGTCGTATTGTTTGGAACAACTGGAGACAGGATGACTTCAGAAGATACGACAGACAAGCCGTTTCGAATTGCGAAACGACAAGCTTTAATTGCGCCCGAACGGTACGACGATTTCGCAGATGACTTGCATGCCATGCACCGTCTGCGGCATCGCGTCTTCAAGGAGCGGCTCGACTGGGACGTGCGGACCAACGGGGGGTAAGAGACCGATCGCTTCGATGCTCTGAAGCCCGATTATCTGTTGCTGCGGGGCGATGGCGTTAACGGCTGCGTTCGCCTGTTGCCGTCGACCGGACCGATCATGATTCGTGATGCGTTTCCGGTTCTGCTGGACGGGCAGGCGGCGCCTCATGATCCTCGCATTTGGGAAAGCAGCCGCTTCGCGCTCGACTTGCCGCCGACCGCGCCAAAGCGGGCTAGCGGCATTGCCGTCGGCACGCACATGCTCTTCGCCGGCATGATCGAGTTCGGACATGGGCGGCGTCGAAGCGGCCAATGCGATTGCGCTTGAGAAGTTTGGCGATTGTCGTCTCGCGGATACGCACGGCTTTGTCCAGTGTCGGCACGGCCTTCCACAGATAGAGCAGCCACTCTGCCCCGAGGTCGTTTTCGAGCTCGAGGAGCGCGGGAAAATAGCGCCAGAGCTGCTCGCTCATGCGGTTCGTCAGCCGGTTGCGCTCGGCGCTGAGGTCCTCGGCGATGCGCGACTACTCGCGCAATTCGATGACGACGGGATCAGCGGCCGCGAGCGGCCGGCCGAACAGTTCCTTGTAGCCGGTCGTAATGAACCAGTTCGCCCGGTCGAGGTGGCTTCTAGCCGCGTTTCGGGCGCGTTCCGGTTCGCACTCGGGATCGATGCCCAGGATCAGCTGTGCCATTTCCTCATAGCTGTAGTGATTATCGGCTGCAGCGTCCAGAAACCGCATGTAGATCGTCAAATTCGCCTCGTCGTAAGCCGTGAGGCGGTCCGACCATGGGACCTCGTCGACTGTTTCTTCGGTCATCCAGCGATGATCCGTCTGCTGCTCAAGATCGACAACCGCCAGGCGCCCACCGGGTGCCCATCAAACCGGGCCCGCTGATCTTCGACAGGATTAGGCGGTTTCGGCCATACGGCTTCGCCCTGGCGCAGGCAGCCCTTGCGGGCTGTGAAATGCTCTTTGACGTACGCCGTGAGCGCGTCAGACCATGGAAGCTCGTCCGCGACAGCAACAGCCTTACCGGACATTTGGTGCGTAGTGTGTTTCAAATCTCATCCCGTGAAATCTCGTCCCGTTTTCACGACTATATCCCGAAATGGGATAATACGAAACTGGGATTAGTCGGTGAACCGGTTCCTCCTTGGCCGGTTCCCCTGATGTCAAAATCGCTTCGATCGCCTCGCCAGCGTCGGCTGCTGAAAGAGTTGGTTGCGGCGCGCAAGGGCAAAGGCCTGACCCAGGCCAACGTCGCGGACATGCTTGGCCGCCCACAATCATTCATAGCGAAGTGCGAGGGCGGCGAACGTCGCCTGGACGTAATTGAATTTCTCGACCTGACGGAGGTGCTTGAGGTCGACGCCTGCGAGCTTCTGGCGCGAGTACGTCGCCACCGAGACCATTATTAGACACCGATAATGGTCAGTCGTACGAGCGTCCTGTCGGCTTAATCGGGCTGCGATCGATGCCATTGATTTGGATTGACGCAACTTAAGCCACGACACGCAAAATGAATCGTCCAGAATGGTCATCCCCTCGCTAGGAAACGTTCCCACGTTGCGGCACGAGCTCACAAACCAAGCGGGTTGCTACAGCGGGGTGGCACTCCGCGCGCCGGTGCTCTTATTTCGCGGCACTTCGGTTCTGCTGTCATCATGCTTTGTTGCCAATGCCGCTTCCAAGCCAGCGCCAGGAGCCCGGGTGATCCGATGTCCCGAGGCTAGCCTCCGACGAATTCATTATGACGGGGCGATCGTCTCAGTCTAAGGCCTGCCTCGGCAGCCTTCGGGTTCAACGTGGCTAACGCGGGCTCGGCCCTCGCGAAATGGCCCAAGTGCCGGCGAATTGAATCGCGCCGCAATCCGAAAACCAGATAACCGTCCGGAGCAAGCACGCGGACCAGACAGTTCCGCTATGCCCGGAAATGGCAAATTACGTCGGTCACAACGATAAGGTCGAACAACTCCCTGCCTGAGCTGGGTTGGTCCTCGTGGACCATCCAATCGATGTGCGAAAGATACTGCATGCGCAGGCGCGTCAGAGAAGGCGTTTGCGGCTCGATATGCATGACCGTGAGCCGTCCGCAATGCGGCACCAGCTGTTCCGTTAAAGCCCCAGTCCCGCACCCGACCTGAAGCCCGTGCGTTACGGGGCCTCCGCAAAGTGCGAGCAGCAACAATTGCCTGTAGCATTTGCGCTCAAAGGCGCTCGCCTCGATCTGCCAGGGGTTGCTTTCGGGCAATTCCAAACACAGGAATTGATGATCGTTGTGCGTCAATGATGAGCTCTATTTGCGCCCGCAGGGGGTACGCTGACGCAGCTTTGGCCTGATACGCGCGACCTGGGGCAGCATGCAGTTTGCGAAGGCGGCCTAATATTGCCGGTGAACTCCGAGCCTATCGGTCCGGAGGCAATCTCCGACCGTGCCGTTGCGGCTTCATTCGGGGGTAGGGGCTTTCTCAGAGCCCCGTTGCCATGGTGAGGTTGGTGCCGAATCGATCGCGCCGCCGTTGATATTTGCGGGTCATCTCGGCCGAGGCGTGGCCAAGCTGCTTCTGGACGAGTGCCCTGAGAACAGCAGCGCACGTTTCCCTTCCGGAAGATCGGAGCGGACGCCGGCGGCGAGCGCGGTGTGCGTGACCAGGCGGGCGACAGGCTTGTCGCAGAGCCGTTCGACGTCGACGGTCTTGTTGTCCTTGAAGATGCGGCGGAAGAGCGGGCCACCCGCGATGCGGCCGAAGCGGACCCGGTCCTCAAGGGCGGTGAGCCGGCAAGTCTGATCGGAAGCGCCGCGGCCGACCTCGCGCCAGCCCGTCTGCCGCGCAGCGTCACCGGCGCGCCCTTGTCCGAAATATCTCGATCCAGCCCTGGCCATCACTGTGGTCGCCGCGCACGACGTCTGGACGACGATCTCGGAGCGCCGCAGGCCGCCGGCAAAGCCGAGCTGCAGGATCGCCCGGTCGCGCAAGCCCCGGAGATCATGGCCAAGCGTGTTGACCATCGCCTTGATGTCGTCGCCAAGCACGGCTTCCTTCTGGCGCGGCTTGCGCGGTCCGTAGGCCGGAGCCTCGAGCCCGCGCTCAATGTATTCGCGCACCGTCTTGCGGTCGATCCCGCTGTCCCTGGTGATCGCCGACACCATGGTTACGGGGACGATCGTGGCGGTCGCTCTTGCTTCTTCGGAGGCCTTTTCCCGCGGAGCGCGCATGCTGCGCACCGCGCTCGGGCCGGCGATCGCCACCTTTCTGGAACGCCCCGGCATTGTCGAGGTGATGCTCAACCCCGACGGCCGGTTATGGATCGACCGGCTGTCGGGCGGCCTGGAAGATAGCGGCCGCGTCATATCCGCTGCCGACGGCGAGCGGATCGTGCGTCTGGTCGCCCATCATGTCGGCGCGGAGGTGCATGCCGGCGCACCGCGCGTCTCGGCCGAGCTGCCCGAGACCGGAGAGCGGTTCGAAGGGCCTTGGTCCCCAGGATGCCGAAGATCCGCGCTGCCAGGCGGTCTGGGAGGAGAACCGCAATCGCTTCTTCGGCACGCCGGCGCGGCCGCTGCCGCCCCCAGCAACGCCAGACAGCGCCGCTCCGGCCAACGCTGTGCCGACGCATCAGACGCCGGGAGGCGCGCGATGAACAATGTCGGCGTTATCGACACCTTCCTCAACACCTTCACCTCCTACATCGATTCCGGCTTCGGCCTGATCAAGGGCGATGTCAGCTATCTGTCCTCGACGCTGATCGTCATCGACATCACGCTCGCCGGCCTATTCTGGGCTTGGGGCGCCGACGAGGACGTGCTGCAGCGGTTGGTGAGGAAGACGCTCTATATCGACTGGACGCGGATGATGTTTCCGAAAGTGGCAACTGAACACGTTGTGCCGTGGGCAGGGCTGCGACCGATGATGCCGAACATGATGCCTCGGGTGGGCAAAGGCCGGGTTCCAGGTGTCTTCTACAATACGGGTCACGGGCATCTAGGGTGGACGCTTTCTGCTGCAACATCGGCCATGCTGGCCAGGGTTGTGGCTACGGCTCTTCCGGTCGATGCTCGTTTGGCGGCATAGAAAACGTCCCCGCTAACAAGCTCAAGGGATATCCAATATGACCAAGCTGACATTGGAAGTTGCCAATTCCATCATTAATCGGGCCTGCTCGACGGCAAGTAGGAAGGATCTGAAGCCCTTGAGGGCGTTGCGGTTCCGGATGCTGGCGGCCACTTGGTCGCGTTTCAGAAGCAGGACGGGGCTTCAATGCTCCGCTTTGAAATTGCGTTCGGCAAGGCGTACGGTGCTTTGGCCGTCGGTTTCGGTTCGCGCTGGCTCGACAAAGCATCAGCCGACCGCCCTCACTTTGTAGCCGGCCTGACCGCCATATCCGGCGGCAAGATTGTTCCCGTCGCCGAGGGCGTCCTAGTGAGAGACCAGGCCGGTCGGTTGCTAGGTGCGGTAGAGATTGCCGGAGATACATCTGACAACGATGAATCAGTGGCCGTGGAGGCAATCGAGATTGGCGGTTTAAATGCTCAGGGGGCCTGTCCCAGGCAACCACCGAGCGCCTCGAGTTTGTCGCGCGAGAGACGCAGATCGGGCGGCCGATTAGGCGTATTTGAAATAGCGTCCCCGCAGCCAGCGCGATTTTGGCATCTTTCGTGCACTGAGCGCCTTTAGGATGGTGGTAACTGCAGCCGCTACGGCTGAGAACGTTTGGATGGACAGGGTTATAGAATGGATCAGGAAGCCTCCTACGGCTTTGCGCCAACTGAGTTCGAACAGCGTGTCGCCCGGGCCCAGCGGTTAATGGGTCAACATCGCCTAGACGGTTTGTTGCTTACTTCGATGGACAATATCCGGTATTTCATCGGTGTTGATTCAACATTCTGGGAGAGCTACACGCGACCTTGGTTCGTGTTAGTGCCTGCTACCGGGGCGCCACTCGCGATCATTCCAGAGATCGGCAGAGCTATCATCGAGAAAACATGGATCAAGGAAATCCGATCCTGGCCTTCGCCTCGGCCCGAGGATGAAGGCACATCTCTTGTTGTCGCGGCGATATCAGACCTGCCCCGCCGACACGGACGCGTGGGGGCTGAACTTGGTATGGAATTGCGACTGGGAATGCCTGTAACGCAATTGAATGCGATCGTCGGTGATCTAAAGGGTGTCGAGATTGTTGATGGCGCAAGCCTCATTTGGCAGCTGCGGATGATCAAGAGCCCGGCTGAAGTCAGCAAAATAAAAAAGGCTATAGACATCGCGGGCGCCGTATACGCTGAAGTGCCCAATTTCGTGAAAATCGGCGATACCGAACGTACGATCCTTCGGGAATTCCGTGGTCGCCTGAATATGGGCGGCGCCGGCGCTATTCCGACCCTCATTTGCAGATCCGACGTGGGCGGGCCTTTCGAGATCACGGGAGGGCCTAGGGACCGGCCAATCGCTGATGGCGACCTGCTCTTCATTGACACGGGTACGACCTACGACGGGTATTTCTGCGATTACGATCGCAACTACCAGGTTGGCAGCGCTACCGATGCCCTACGGTATGCTCAAGACAAGGTTTGGGACGCGCACGAGATCGGTCTTCAAGCGGCTGCAGCAGGGGTTACAACCGGATTTGTCTTCGAACAAATGGCCAAGGCGCTTTCTTCCGGTGGGACGGACCTCAATAGCAACGGGAGAATGGGGCATGGACTTGGGTTGCGATTGACCGAACCGCCGTCAATTAGACTGGAGGACAATATGGTGTTGGAGCCAGGCATGGTGCTCTGCATTGAGCCGGCCTTGGAGTACGAGCCCGGTAAAATCGTCCTGCATGAGGAAACCGTCGTGGTTACTGAAGGAAAGGCCCAGTTGCTCACCCCTCGTGCGCCGAAGCAGCTAGCGCAGATACGCTGATGGACTCTACGCTTTCGCCCAATGCCCTGTTTGGCGGGAGATAGTCAGCGACCGGGCCGGTCATATGATCGAAAGTTCCCTTGCAACCGCGCCGAACGCCTCGACGGCGCGATCTATGTCGGCGCTGGAGTGCGCTGCCGACATCTGCGTGCGGATGCGGGCCTGGCCCTTCGGCACCACCGGGAACGAAAAACCGATGACGTAGATGCCGCGCTTCAGCATGCGGGCCGCCATCTCCTGCGCAAGAGCGGCGTCGCCCAGCATCACCGGGATGATCGGATGATCTGCGCCAGCAAGCGTAAAGCCGAGCTTACCCATTTGAGACCGGAAGCGTTCCGCATTGGCATATATAGGCGCCGGCGCAGCGCATCGCCATTGCGGATCAGTTCGAAGACTTTCAGTGAGGCGCCGGCGATCGCCGGCATGAGCGTGTTTGAGAAGAGATATGGGCGCGAGCGCTGGCGTAGCCAGTCGACCACCTGTTTCTTCCCCGCAGTATAGCCTCCGGACGCGCCGCCCAGGGCTTTGCCGAGCGTGCCGGTGATGATGTCCACCCTGCCCTCGACGCCGCAGTGCTCGGCCGAGCCACGGCCGTTCTTGCCGACGAAGCCGACGGCATGGCTGTCGTCGACCATGACCATGGCGTCGTATTTCTCGGCAAGGTCGCAGACTCCTTGCAGGTTGGCGATGATGCCGTCCATCGAGAACACGCCGTCGGTGGCGATCAGCCGGAAGCGGCAGTCCTTCGCCTCCTTCAGCCGCGCCTCGAGGTCGGCTATGTCGTTGTTGGCGTTGCGAAAGCGCTTGGCCTTGGAGAGCCGCACCCCGTCGATGATCGAGGCGTGATTCAGCGCGTCCGAGATGACGGCGTCCTCCTCGCCGAGCAGCGTCTCGAACAGGCCGCCATTGGCGTCGAAGCAGGAGCCGTAGAGAATGGTGTCGTCCATGCCGAGGAAGGACGAGATGGTGGCTTCGAGCTCTTTGTGTTCTTCCTGGGTGCCGCAGATGAATCGCACCGAGGCCATACCGTAGCCATAGCGGTTGAGCGCCTGCTTCGCCGCATCGCGCAGCTCGGGGCTGTCGGCGAGGCCAAGATAGTTGTTGGCGCAGAAATTCAGCACCTTCTGGCCGGCAACCTCGATCAGGGCCGACTGCGTTGAGGAAATCACCCGCTCGGACTTGTAGAGCGCGGCCGATTTAAGCTCCGCGAGCTCGTTTGAGAGATGCGAAAGGAAAGTGTTGTTCATTGGCACATTCGCGGTAGCACAGACCCCCGGGCGCGCGATAATATGTCGCGGATTCTATGCGTAATTTACCGCAGTCGACCATGCCGGGTCGGCATGCTTCTTCCAATACAGGTCTGTCAGCTGGCGAGTCAGAGCGCCAACCTTGCCGTCGCCCACAACGGCATCGTCGATTTTGGATACAGGCATGATCCCGCCCGCTGTGGAAGTGATGAAAACCTCATCGGCACGCTTCAGCTCGTCGCGATCAATGTCTCCAGCGCTGACCGATAGGCCCAGTTCGTCGCAGAGATCAAATACGGTCTGCCTGGTAATGCCGGCAAGGACGCCATAGGCCGGTGTCTTCAAGTGGCCGTCTTTGACGGTGAAAACGTTGAAGCCAGGCCCTTCGGCAATGTTGTCGTTGATGTCGACGATCAATGCAGTTTCGGCACCGTAGTCATATGCGTCAAACAAGCCCTTCACCAAATCGAGCCAGTGATAATTCTTGATGGCCGGATCTACCGACTTCGGCGGTATGCGAACGGTGTTGCTGATGGCGACATGCAAGCCGCGCTCCAGTTGCTCCTTGTTAGCGACCGACCCGAAAGGCACCGCGAACGCGATGAACCTATTTTCCGACTCGCGCGGGTCCCGGCTAAAGCTGGGCGAGCCACCACGCGTGCAGATCATTTCGACATAGGCCGACTTGTGGCCGGATAGCGCCACGCAGGTCGATAGTATCTTCTCGATCTCACTGCGGTCGTAGGGAAGCTTCATGCGCAACTTTTCCATCCCGCGGAAGAACCGGTCCAGGTGCAGATCCAGCCTGAAGAACCTCCCTTCCCACACATGAACGGTATCGTAGGTGGCATCGGAATGCAGAAAGCCCCAGTCCAGGACGGACACCTTGGCTTCGGACATCGGCAAGTACTGATTGTCCATGAAGGCCACGCCATGAGGATACTGCCGTTGATCCCGGTGCCGTCGCTCTAAGGCTGGGAGAGCCGTCGCAGGTTCGGCTGCAGCAAGTGTCATTCCTGAGTCCTCCAAATCTTTCCATCCAAGCGCTCCACACGCCCACGAATTGCCGCAGCGAACCCGCCCAGCGGGTCCGGACCTCAGCAGTTCGCATCTGGCGTACCTCAGACCTCAAGCGCGGCGTACCAGATATCATCAGCGCGATCCTCCGCCTGATGGTGTCATATGCTTAGCAGCTTGTGCCCGTGTCACCCGACGACACAATTAAATGGGACTTCGGTGTGCTAATTGGATCAAAGTGGCGCTCGCCCCGCAATGTAGGCTTCAAAAATGGGATAGGAGTGGAGGAAACGTTCAACCTAAAAGAGGCTACACGAGCACTCGGGGCTCGAACTTCACTCGGTCCAGCGCAATCATGCTCTTGAATTTGCGGACGTTGGGATTGGTGTAGAGTTTGGTTTTTACGAAGACGTCAAAGGCCTCGACGTCCTCCACTGCTACAATAAGGACAAAATCGGCATCCCCTGTGATCATATAGCATTGAGTGACTTCTTTCGCCGCCCTCATCGCTCGCTTGAAATCATCAACCAGGTCTAAACGCTCGCGGTCGAGCTCTACGGTGACAACCACGGTCAGCGACTTTCCAACCGCCTTGGGATCGACCAGCGAGATATCAGCGGTGATAACGCCATCGGCGCGTAACCTGTTGACGCGGCGCATGCAAGAGGCAGCAGACGAACCCACGAGGTCTGCAAGCTCGGAGAATGACAGCCTGTTATTCTTTTGCATTGCGCCGAGTATCCGCCGGTCGAGATCATCCATCATGCCTGCACCTTTGGACGCTTAACCCTCGCCGGATTAGCGATCTGAAACGTAATTGCAAGAATAGCCGCGTAGTGCAACGTAGATCATACGATAGGCGCCGTTGTTGCAATCTCCTACGAAATCAGGCTGAACCGTTTCACCCAGATGCGCGTTTTGCCCGAACGTTTACAAAGGTTTTCGGCAGAATCACCCATGATGCCAGCAACCGCAATGGCCACCCCACGTCGATTAACGGAGTCAGCATGCACATTGCCGAGGATTTTAATCACCTGGTCGACGAGGTCACAGAGTGGCGCCGGCATCTCCACCAAAACCCCGAACTCGATTTTGCCGTTCATGAAACCGCTCGGTTCGTCGCGGACAAGTTGGCATCCTTCGGGATCAATCATATCGAAACAGGGATTGCCGGAACCGGCATCGTCGCATTCATTCAGGGCGAAGGTGGGGAAGGTCCGACGATTGGCCTGCGAGCGGACATGGATGCCTTGCCGATTCCTGAAGCGACGGGAAAAGCATGGGCATCTAAGACCCCCGGCAAGATGCATGCGTGCGGCCATGACGGCCATACGGCCATGCTGCTTGGTGCTGCAAAGTACCTCGTTGAACGGCGGAACTTCAGGGGTAACGTCGCCCTCATATTCCAACCCGCCGAGGAGGTCGAACTGCCGTCGGGTGGGTTCAAGATGGTCGAAGACGGCTTCTTAGACCGTTTCGGCATCTCGCAAGTCTTCGGGATGCACAACTGGCCCGGCATCGATGTTGGCAAATTTGCCATCTGTGCAGGCCCCATGATGGCTTCCCAGGATGATTTTGACATCGTTGTTAAGGGGCGCGGCGGGCACGCTGCAGCGCCCCACTTAACGGTTGATCCCGTCGTCATCGCCGCGCATATAATCACTGGCCTGCAGGCACTGGTGTCGCGTAGCATCGATCCGGTCGAGTCGCTCGTCATTTCCGTGACGAAACTCCGCGCCTCGAATGCATATAATGTCATCGCTGACGAGGTCGAACTGGCGGGAACCGTTCGCGCTCTAAGTCCTAAAGTGCGCGACTTCGCCAAAACTCAGCTTGAGACGACCGCAAAGAGGATCGCGCAAGCCTTTGGCGGCGATATCACCTACAAGTACCGCCAGTCAGTCCCGGCCACTGTGAATGATAGCGCGGCCACTGCTTTAGCCGTCGGGGCCGCTGCAGGTACCGGCGCAGCAGCGGTAGACGAGAAGTTGCGGCCGGTCATGGGCGCGGAGGATTTCGCTTACATGCTGCAGGCGCGCCCGGGAGCACTCATTTTCATCGGCAATGGCCCTTCGGCCGCTTTGCACAATGCCGCCTACGACTTTGACGATACAGCAATCCCATACGGAATGGCCTATTGGGTTAACGTCGTGGAGGCTGCGCTTGTCGCGGCGGGCGGCCGGTAGCCCGCGCTATTTCAAATCTGTTCGATTTGTGCGCGGGACGTTTCACATAGGCGGTCTTTTTGGCGAACTGATATGCAGCTTGTGCTCCATGATGCTGAAGTATGGTCGTTGGTGCGCCCCGCCAAGGGCGGCAGCAATCAACACCGGTGAACCGTGATTACAAGGGGAATTACAATGATAAGCAAAATGGGAACAGTCATTCTAGCAGCCGGCATCGCCTTGTTCGTAGGCACTTTCACGGTAACTGCCGGTCCACTGACCGATCGTGTTCAGGCAGGGCAGGCAATCAGAATAGGGTTCGCAAATGTGTTGCCCTTTGGGTATCCCGACGATCAGGGTCATCCGAAAGGGTTTGCAAACGAGATTGCCCTCGGTGTCCTGAAGAAGATGGGCTACACCAATGTGGAGACAACCGTCACCGACTGGGGCGGCCTGATCCCCGGCCTTCAGGCGAACCGCTATGACATCATCACGGGCGGAATGTATATCTTGGCAACGCGATGCAAGAACGTCGCCTTTTCCGAGCCTATCGCGAAGCTCGGCGACGGCTTCATAGTGCCAGCCGGCAATCCCAAGCACATCAATACCTACAACGATATCGCCGAGAAAGGGGCGGTGTTCGTGACCTATGCGGGATCGAGCACAATTGCGGTCGCCAAGAAAGAAGGAATTGGGGAGGACAAGATTATGGTTGTCCCCGGACCTTCGGAGGTGCTCGCCGCGATCAAGGCAGGACGTGGCGATGCCGGCAGCATGACTTATTTGGAAGCCAAACTCATGGCAGACCAATCGAGCGGCGAAATCCAGGCCACCGATCCTGCCGCTCTGCCGGAGTGGACCTATAACTGGGTCGGTCTCGGTTTCCGCTCCGAGGATGCCGACTTCCTGGCCAAATTCAACGAGGCTCTGAAGCAGTACATCGGATCCGATGAGATGATGAACTCTGTCAAGCAATATGGCATCGTGGCTGCCAGCCTTCCGGGCGACACGACAACCAAGTGGATCTGCTCCAATCGCTAGCGAGGTCATTGCGGTGGGCCCTTCGGGGGCCCCACCCTGCTCTTCACCGGAGTTTTAGGACTGAACCCGGAGAAGCCGAGATGGGCATCACGATCATCGCCGTCGCGCTTGGAACGAACCTGAGATCACGGTAATCGGTCCTAGTTTTGGCCGTATCGAGGCTGGTGAACCTTCGGCTCGCCAAAAGGTCGCCTATACCCGACGGAAGCTGTGTCGGCATCGAAGCCGCGAAGCATGGCGGCCCGCAGGGCCGCCCAGAGCCACCATGCCGGCGCGATGATCACTTGAAGCGGGTTGGCACTTCCCGTGGCCCGATAGTACAACTGTAAGGGGAAGGCCCCCAGCGGCTCGCTGCAATTGCAGCCGATGTCCGATTATCCGTTGATGCGAGCCGATGTCCTATTTTGAATTCCTTGTCGCCCATGAGAATCTGCTGCTCAGCGGCACGCTGGTTACGGCCATGCTAACCGCCGTGTCGATCGCGCTGGCGATCGTGCTGGCCCTGACCGCGGGTCTGATGCGGCTGGCGCCGGTCGGCCCCATTCGCTGGATCGCCACCATCTATATCGAGTTTTTCCGTGGCACTTCGCTGCTCGTCCAGCTTTACTGGATCTTCTTCGTCCTGCCCCTGTTCGGCCTCTCGCTGGACAAGTTTACAGCGGGCTTTATCGGCGTCGGCATGAACCTGGGAGCCTACGGGGCTGAACTGGTTCGCGGCGCTATCCTCTCAGTGCCCAGGGGGACAGTGGGAGGCTGCCCTGGCGATCAACATGTCGCCGCTGACACGCATGCGACGCATCATTCTTCCCCAGGCTCTGGTCATAATGCTGCCGCCCTGGGGCAACCTGCAGATCGAGCTTCTAAAGGGAACCGCCCTGGTCTCATTGATCTCGGTCGCCGACCTGACGTTCCAGGCCAAGCAGATAAACGCAACGACCTTCTTGTCCGCAAAAGCCTTCGGGACGGCGCTGATCATCTACTACATCATGGCCCGTTTCATCATCACGCCCTTCATGAGCTGGCTTGAGCGCTTTATGGAACGCAAGCTGGGAAGGGCATAGCGATGCTTGGTTGGGACTGGGAATTCACCTGGGAGATTCTCCCCCGCCTGCTAGCGGCGACCGCAAATACGCTGTTGGCCGCAGGCTTGGGTTACGTGATAGCGATGTTCCTGGGACTTGCATTCGCGCTGGCGCAACGCACACCGTCGAGAACGTTGACAATGGCCATGCGCGAGGCAGTCGAGTTCATCCGCTCCACGCCGCTGGTGCTGCAGATATTCTTCGTCTTCTATGTCGGGCCGGAGTTCGGCGTGACATTGTCGCCCTGGGTGGCGGGCATGATAGCCATCGGGCTCCACTACGCGGCCTATCTATCCGAAGTTTACCGCGGTGGGCTGGAGAGCGTTCCGAAGGGACAGTGGGAGGCGGCGACATCGCTTAATCTGTCGACCGCGCGCACCTATTTCCGTGTTGTCATCCCACAGGCCTTGCCGCCCTCCGTGGCTGGCATGGGCAACTACCTGGTCGGCATCTTCAAGGACACGCCCGTGCTATCGGTCATCGG
>NZ_JBWGIO010000040.1:0-33070 GCF_057784215.1 Mesorhizobium sp. CNPSo 4661
CCCGGCTCGACGACGAAGGCGTCGCTGCCATCGCCAGGGCCGTCGTCGCCATCCGCTCGTACTTCATGCCCAAGCGAGTCAAAGCGGCCCGCATCTGCATCCTGCTTCTGTCAAGCAAGGATAGTGGTGCGGTGCTCGTGACGCTTACGACCAAGTCAGTTCGGTGCTGGATGCCCCGAGACCGGTTTAACAGTGCGGCCGTAGGAGCATCAGCCCAGCGCCGCCGCAGGCGATCGCGGTAGGGACGCTAATTGCTGAGCGCCCCACCTACAATCCGTACGTGCAGAATTCCCGCACGGTGTTTTGACGGCGAAGCGGATTGGCGGCCAGGGGATGCAGGATTCTTGGTTTCGGAAGCCACTGCGCTGCGGATCATGCAATCAATATCGACGACTCCAAAAAGGAAGTGACGGATCTACAGATCCAATACGACGAGGCCGTCGCCTTTCCATGGAATTCCCTGCCGTTGTCGGCGTGGATCACGTCAGGCAGCGCGAAAACCGGCCACACCGCCTTGATATCGCGTGCCTCAAGCGAGGGTTCCTTCGGCATCACCATGTGTTGGATGCACAGGGCTACAGATGCCGACGACGGACTTTCCAGAGTGAGATACAATCCCGCGACCATGCGGCTTGCAATGTCGATGGCCAGCGTCAGCCAAGGCCGCTAAAGGGGTCGGCGATGCACGGCATCAAGAATAAACAGATCGACCAATGTGTGGTCGATCTGGACGATGTGAAGCGCATGATCGGCGCGATATTCCTGCACCACGGGTTCAAACCGTTCACGCGCCGCCTTCGCGCCGTCCCGATCACGCATCAGTGATCGGCAAGCTCTACACGGGCTCTTACCGCCTTCCAGGAAGGCGCTACCTTTCCGCAAGCTCGGCACAACTCTCGAACGCGGTCATGCAGGGCAGTGATCGAAGGCTTCTCCCGCCTGCGGTAGGTGTCGCGCATCGCGGTCTCGATGAGCGCCTCCATCTCTTGCGACAGGCGCCACCGCCCTTTCGCCGGCCGGGTTGTGGCCGAGCAGCGAGCTCGCGACAGGAGAGGCTCGATATCGACCGAGAAGTTCATAAAGGCGGGCTCGCCTCACACCGAGCTGGCGGCACGCGAGGCCTATGTCGGCGGGAGACAAGCGAGGAGGCGCGCGCCGCAAAGGCGCTCGGGCTTACGACCCGCCATATCTGATAGATAAGACGCTATAAATTGTCAGATATGATTACATGGAGTGCTGTCGCCATGTGATCATGGTCGAAGGCTGGCTCATAGTCGCGGACCAGCGCGCCCGAGAGACCCACCTGGCGCAGAGCTTCTCGCCATCCATCCGAAATACGCCGCGCCATTGTCCGGATCGTCTCCCGTGCCTCGGCCTGGGGAATCTCGAAAAACTCGCAGGCTTCCAGCGCGAGGTTGATAGACCGATCATGGGCGCCGCCCTCAAGGATCGCCGTCTCGAGATGCGGGTTGCGATCCGGCGCCGGGTTCGCGTCGAATACCGGCGACAAGCGCCACTGACCCGCCCCAACATAAAGGAAGTCGTGGTTCTTCAGGTGATCCTTGTTGGACACGAGAATGGTGAAGATCAGACGCCGATAGAGTTCGCGAAAGTCGGCCATGGGGTCGGAGGAATAAGACCGCATAAAATCGATGATCTCGGTATAGGAACCTAGTTCCGCCCCCCTCTTGCCGAGTGCGGTGCGCGCGGAGATGTAGGGAATCCGCGTGGCCCCACGCCGGTCGAACCGCTGGATCAGAGCAACTGGAAACGGCGTGTCCGCCAGTTCTAACCGTGTCTCGGGTGTGCGGATACCGCAGGCCGCCGCCAAGCGGAGGGTCACGACCTCGACGCGCTCGATCGGCTGTTGATCGTGGACCGAGGTGAACTTCGCCAGCCACAGCGCATCGCCGTCCCTGACATTGGCTTTGGGGCGAGCGCCGCCGGAGCCGCCGGCGCCGGCCAGCACCTGCATCTCCTCGGGCGAGATTTCCTTGCCTTGCTCATAGGCTCGCGGATCGCCGTGATGGTTTCGAGATCGACCAGACGCGGAACGGCGTCGGCCGGCTTTCCACGAATGACCTCGCCCTTGTCATCCAGAAAGCGCAACGCGCCTTGCCGGCAGGCATCGTCGGAAAGCGTGCGCCCTCCCGGCAGCGAGAGCGCCTCGTTTCGACATATCTGAGGCAGAAGGAGGGGAAAGCTTTCCCCTGATGTCGAGCCATTGTCTCAGCCGACCCTTCGAGCGGGGAGATCCCCGCAACGCCTCCAGAGTGAGAGAGCGGACCGGGTTTCCGTGAAGAGGCTGGGAGAGAGGCTCCCGCGCCCGTCGTGGAGATCGATCCCATGAACATGCAGCTTCTTTGCGCGCCGGACGTCGAACGGCGGCTACAAGGAGGACGTCACGCGCGGTGAACGCATCGGCCGCGTCTCGTCCGAATGGTTTTCGCGCCCGGCGGACGAGCGCTACCTTTCGCTGTCGGAACTGGCCCGGTCAGTGCGCGACCGCGCCGATCGCAGCCAGACCCGCGTGTGGAAAGCGCGCTGATCCATGTCGAGGCCAATCGCAACGATCCGGAGCGGCTGGCGCTAATGCTGCCTGGCGCAGAGGCACCCGTAGCGCCGACCCATTGGTCCTTTCGGCCAACTTGCCAGCCTGGTCGGCGCCCCGCCGGCTATCTGCGCCAGCTTCCCGCCGCGCTTGCCGGCATCAATCTGCAATATGGCCTGAGCTCCAACCGGGCTGAGCAGATCAAAGACCCTCGAGACAGACTGCGGCCGCGTCGAGCTGCGCGCGAGATCGCGCCACAGGGCATGACCGGGACGTACATGCCATTCACGGTCAGCAACCTTGTAGATTTTTGCTTTTGGTTTCAGCGCCTCAAGGGCGGCGCAGATTGGCGTATTTTCGGCAGCGTTTTGGGGCCTGAATCATTCCCACGCCTATGTTTCACCGCCTCAGCATGGCCGAAATGCCGTGGCGCACAAAGGGAAAATACTGGGCAAGGCGAAGGCCGGCATGTCTTGCAAACCGTGCTGCCGCGTGCTCGCCCGAGTATAGTCCGACGAGAAGATTGGTAGCGTGATAGAGCGGTGTAGCCGAGAGGCGCAGGCAGCTTTCATATCTGTGGAGCATGCCGGGATCGCCAATGTCACGTCGGTCGTGACGTGCTGACAGGATTCTACGGGCGAGCTGCTTTTGGCCGCTGAGGCCAATGTTGAATCCGTGCGCAGTCACCGGGTGCATGCCAATGGCAGCGTCGCCGATGAGTGCAGCGCTGTGAGCCCAAAACCTGTGCGCCCACGTGGTGACCAGCGGATAGCAATGGCGTGTGCTGGCCAGGGTCATTTTTCCGAGGCGCCCTCGACAGCGGTGCGTCAATTCCGTCACGAACAGATCGTCGTCGAAAGCAACAAGTCTATCGGCTTCTTTTGAGGGCAACGTGAGAAGCAGCGACGACAAGCCTTTCATCAGCGGCAACATCGCTATCGTCTGATGATGATCGAACCATTCGATTGCAACCTGGTCATGGGCACGCTCGTGCCTCACCCGGCAAATCAGCATCGAGCTGCCTAGCCGATTGATGTCGGCAGCGATGCCGAGCAGGTCGCGCGTGCGCGACAGACGCGAGTCCGCCGCAACCAGAAGCCGAGCCGTCAACCGCCTCCCGTCAGAAAGCTGTACGACCGCTCCTTTGTGGTTGTTTGTTACACCGACGACCGAGTGACCGCATAGCAGCTGGGCATGATCGTGCAGGCGGATGATCTTGAACAGGGCATCGCGGATCCGACAATTCGGGACGAGAAATCCGAGTGGTTCTGCAGACCCTCTTGGAGGATCGAAACACAGAGCGAAAGGGCTCGATCCGTTGAGCACGCGGGCGCCTTGCACGGGGGATTTGTGCGAAGCGGAGATGGCATCCCAGGCGCCGAGCTCTTGAAGGATCCTGATCGAGGCGTAGGTCAGCGCGATCTCGCGACCATCGAAAGGGGGATTCACCACCTTTTCCAGGGCCTGCTGTTCGACCACTGCCACTTTGAGATCGCTCTTTGCCAACGATGCGGCGAAGGAAAGTCCGATCGGCCCGGCTCCGGCCACAATGATGTCGAAACTGTCGTCGCAGGCGGCCATCAGCGCGCCGCCATCGCGTCAGCCATCTGCGTTAGATACTGGGGACCGGTTACGCTGGGCAGCCAGGAACGTGGCTGGTAGAATCGGCCCTTGGATACGTCCAGCCAGGGAGATCGGCCGCCAACAAGTGACATTCGCAGGTCGACGGTTCGCTGATGCTGACGACCAAACTGTCTGTTAGACATGGCGTTCTCCCTTGAAAGGTTGGCGACCAAACCACGCCGATGAGAAGATAGCCTTGATCTGGATCAGCCAGACATGACAAAGCCGGCAACGGCGGGTTCACGGTCGGCTGGTCGCTCGCCAGAGATCTTGCCTCGGTCCGGTCAGGTTATTTTGAAGTAGCTCGCTACCTTTCGGGCGGCCAGCCTCAGCAAGTTGTTCCACACCGCGCCGGCTCGGCTTACCATCGGCACAATCGTCGGCACAGTGATCTGGGTCAGGATCCAGGCTTGTCGTCCAGGTCGAGAAGGATGCGCACAGCAGCCCCCTGAAGATCCTCGTATTGACCACTCCTCCATGCCCATAGGAAGCCCGACAAACCGAGCGCCCCCAGGAACAGCGCTACCGGAATAAGATAGACGAGCGTGGTCATGGACGGGCTGCTTCGATGACATCGGTGCGGCGCCTGGCCCGAGCCGCTCCAGGCGTTCCATTCGCCGTTGCCCGAAGCCGCATCGCATTTGCGATCACGATCAGCGAGGAGGCGCTCATCGCGATCGCCGCGAGGAGCGGCGTCACATGTCCGAGGATGGCGATGGGCACGGCGAACGCGTTGTAGATGATCGCGATTGCGATGTTCTGGCGGATGAGCGGGCCACCCCTGCGCGATACATCCAGGGTGAGCGGCACCGCCAGCAGGCTTTCGCGCAGGAAGACAAAATCCGCGGCCTGGCGGCCAATGTCGGCCGCGCTCGCAGGAGCCATCGAGACATGCGCGGCGCCCAGCGCCGGCGTGTCGTTGAGGCCATCGCCCACCATCAGCACCTTGCGGCCGGCGCGGGCCAACGCCTCGATCCTCTCGACCTTTCCCGAGGGCAGCAAGGCCGGCACGAAGCTATCGATGCCCAAGGTCCCTGCCACTTCGTCGCAGGCTCTCGCAGTATCGCCCGAGAGCATCTCGACCGGGATGGCGTCGTCTTTCAATCTTTGCACCGCCGCTTTCGCGTCGGCTCGCATTGAATCCTCGAAGACGAAGCATGCGGCGATCCTGCCATTCTTAGCGAGAACCGTGCCGCCAAGGCCGCCATAGCTTCCCTCCCCGTCTGTGCTGGCCTTCCATGCGGCCCAGCCGCGCCGGCCAAGGCGCCAGATGTCGTCGCCGACCGACGCTTCGATGCCGAAGCCCGGCTCTTCCTGCACGCGGTCGAATTTGGTCCGGCTGCGAGCGGTTCCGTATGACGCCAGCGCCTTTGAAAACGGGTGCCGGGAATGAGTTGCCAGGTCCGCCGCGATCGCCAGCATGGCCGGATCGATCGATGCAGCGTCGACGAGCCTGGGCAGCCCCAGCGTCAGCGTTCCGGTCTTGTCGAACACAGCTGCGTCGATCGCCGCGAGACGCTCCATTGCCGAACCATCCTTGACCATGACGCCGGCCTCGAACAGGCGCCGCGCCGCTACGACCTGGACGATCGGGACCGCGAGGCCGAGCGCGCAGGGGCAGGTGATGATGAGCACGGCGATAGCGATGGTGAGGGCGCGGTGCCAATCGCCTGACGCTATCATCCAGCCAAGGAAGGTGGCAAAGGCCGCAAGATGGACCACGGGCGCGTAGAGTGCCGATACGCGGTCGGCGATGCGCCTGTAGCGCGAGCGGCCGCCCTCGGCGGCTTCCATCAGCCTGACCATTTCCGCCAGGAAGGAATCCTTCGCGGCGGCGGTTGCCTGGATCGTCAGCGGGCCCGTCAGGTTCAACGTGCCAGCCTGGATATGGGTGCCGGCGCTCACGGTTTTGGGCGCGCTCTCGCCCGAGACGATCGAGCAATCCAGGTCGGAATTGCCGCTGATGATATCGCCGTCGACCGGTATCCGTTCTCCGGCCGCAATGAGCAGGCGCATTCCCGGCGCGAGTTCGGCTACGGGCACGTATTCGCGTATTCCGTCGTCGCGCAGGACGACGGCCCCGCGCGCGGCAAGCCGTGACAGGCCATTGACCGCGGTTCGCGCCCGCTCGCGCATCACGTGATCCAGCGTGCGCCCGATCAGCAGGAAGAACAGCAGCGACACCGAGGCGTCGAAATAGGCGTGCTCACCGTGATTGATGGTCTCATAGAGGCTCATCGCGTAGGCGAGCGAAACCCCCACCGCGATCGGCACGTCCATGTTCATCCGGCCGTGGCGCAGCGCGTTCGCCGCGGAGCGGAAGTAAATACCGCCGGCGAAAGCCAGCGCCGGGATGGCGATCAACGCGGACAGCCAATGAAACAGATCGCGTGTTGGACCTTCCGCACCGGACCAGACCGACACCGACAGCAGCATGATGTTGCCGGCAGCAAAGCCTGCCACGGCGACGCCACGGATCAGCTCCGAGAGCGTCCTGTCCTTCTCGTGAATTTCTGGGTCGAACAGGTGCGCCTGATAGCCGAGCCGGCCGAGCACGGCAAAGAATGGCGGGACGCTGTCTCCGTGCCAGCGAATCGACACGCGCTTCGTCGACAGGTTGACGCGAGCGGACTCAACGTTCTCGACCCTGCCAAGCGCAGCCTCGATCGCTTGGATGCAAGCCCCGCAATGAACCGTCGGCACCGACAGCTCGGTCTGGTGAATGTCGCCTTCCAGGGAGCGGCTCGCCAGCTTGATCTCCTCGCTCGACGGCGATGCGGACGCTGGGGCGGCAACCTCCAACGCCATTTCAGCTCCAGGCGCGCAGCAGCTCATTGCAGGGCTCCTTTCGAAACTATGACGCGGCGAACGTCACGAAACGGCGACGTCAGTCCGGCATCCGCATCGATCTCGAGGATCCAGACGCCATCCTTCGGCGTGTGCCGGGCGGCAAACTCTAGCGTGTTCCCAGGCGCGCCGCCGGCGGATGCGGCAAGTGTGACGGCTTCGTCCTCGGCTTCGTAAGCCGGGTGGCGGAACAGCATCCTGACGCCATGCAACGGCACCGGCTTGCCCCGGCTGTCGACAAGCCGGTAGCGTATCTCGCCGGAGGCGATGCTCAGCTTGCCAGTCCAGCCGAGTGCGGCTTGCGCCCTTCCCTTCCTCGCTTCCTCGTTGAAATGCTGGCTGGCGACATAGGTGTTCTCAACGACCAGTCCGGGCCAACTCTTCCGGGCGAGCGTGGCCAACATAACGTTGACGCCGATCACGACCGTGAAGAAGACAAGAATGGAGATCAGCATATGCCGCCCCGTGAACTCGCGCGGCTTTCGCATTTCGGCGCTCATCTGCTGTTCTCCGGCGCGTTGAAACTGGCGGTGTATTCGGCGGATTCGGAACTCGCCTTGTCGTCGATGCGGAATTCGAAGCTCTGGGCCGGCTTGCCGATCGGGCCGGCTGGTTGCCTGACGAAGATCCTGAGCGTCTTCAGACGGTCGGGTTCGACTGGAATGGAGAACGAGCGACTCGCGGGCTGGTCGATGCCGACGATGCTCATCTCGCCGCCTTCAAGGCCCAGCAGCGTGACCTCGATGGTCCGCGGCTCGGGTATCATGTTGAGCAGCTTGACCGTATAGCCGTTCCGGATCGAGCCGTCCGAGAGCGTCACGAACTGCGGATTGCGATCATGCAGGACATTCAGTTCCAGCCGTTCGCGCGTCAGCAGCGAATAGACGAGCACCAGGCCGATCGCCGACCATACGCCGAGGTAGATGTAGGTGCGCAGCCGGAAGATCTTGCCGAGATGGAAATGCGCCAAGCCGTCGGCGAAGCTGCCGCTTGGCGTTCTTACCAGCGCCGGATTGACCGGGCCGGTGCCCCCGGAGGTGGCCAGCGCCATGTTGGCGTTGTAATCCGCAAGCGTCGCATAGGAAATCAGCCCGCGTTCACGGCCGATCTTGTCCATGACGCCGTCGCAGGCGTCGATGCACAGCGCGCAGGTTATGCATTCCAGCTGCTGGCCGTCGCGGATGTCGATACCCATCGGACAAACGGCGACACAGGCGTTGCAGTCGACGCAATCGCCGACTGATTGCCCCGCGGCCGAGGCCTTCTTGGCGTGGCGCGAACGCGGCTCGCCGCGCCAGTCGTTATACGTCACCGTCAGCGAGTTTTCGTCGAGCATGGCGGCCTGGATGCGCGGCCATGGGCACATGTAAGTGCAAACGTGCTCCCGCATCAGCCCGCCGAACACATAGGTGGTGCCGGTGAGCACGGCGATCGTGACATAGGCGATGGGCGCCGCCGTGCCGGTGACGACTTCGCCGAGCAGCTTCGGCGCGTCGGCGAAATAGAAGATCCAGGCGCCGCCGGTGGCCGCCGCGATTGCGAGCCAGATGGCGCGCTTGGAGGCGCGCAGGAAGAGCTTGCGAGCGCTCCATGGGGCGGCGTCCAGCTTTATGCGGGCATTGCGATCGCCTTCGATCGCCCGTTCCACGACAAGGAACAGGTCGACCCAGACGGTCTGCGGACAGGTATAGCCGCACCAGGCCCGCCCGACCGTCGATGTGATCAGGAAAAGGCCTACGCCCGCCATCATGAGAAGACCGGCGACGTAGTAGAATTCCTGCGGCCAGATCTCGATGAAGAAGAAATAGCACCGGCGATTGGCCAGGTCGATGAGGACGGCCTGATCGGGAGCGAAGGGACCCCGATCCCAGCGCAGCCATGGCGTCAGGTAATAGATGCCGAGCGTGATCGCCATCACCACCCATTTGAACTGGCGGAAACGGCCGGAGGCCCGCTTCGGAAAGATCTTCTTGCGCGCAGCATATAGCGGCTGTCGTGTCTTTGCGGAATTGACCGCTTCGGCTTTCAGTCGTCCTATCTGCTTGTTGTCAAGCACGAGCAGCTCCAGTCACAAGCGGCGATTTCGCGGCCGACGCCGACCATGGTTCTGGCAGCTGTGGGGCAAGGTTTGCCGCCATTGCACGCAGCACCGCCGGTTATCGCAAATGGTCGAGGCCCGGCGTGCGCCGGGCCTCGTCGCTTGGCGCGGGGAGGGTCGAGAATAGGCCGCCGCCTATTCTCCGCCGCCAAGCGAATGGACATAGACAGCCAATTCCTTGACCTTGATCTCGCCGAGACGATCGATCCAGGCCGGCATTACGCCTTGTTTCGGGGCGCGGACCTGGGCGGCGATGGCAGTCTCGCCCGGTCCATAGAGCCAGATGGCATCGGTCAAATCGGGTGCGCCTAACTCCTTGTCACCCTTCGCATCCTCACCATGACAAGCGATGCAGTTGTCCGCGAAGACCTTGGCGCCGGGCTCGACCATGCTGGCGTCTTTGACCGGTCCCGACAAGCTCGCCACATAGGCGCTGACCTGAGTGATCTGCTCAGCCGTGATGACGTCGCCAAAAGCGGGCATTTCCGACACGCGCGTATCCGGGTCTGTTATGAAGCGCACGCCGTGTGAAATCGTCTGCTGGATTTGCTCGACCTTGCCGCCCCACAGCCAATCGTCGTCATTGAGATTGGGAAAACCCTTGGAGCCTTGCGCGCCGGAGCCGTGGCACTGCACGCAATTGACCCGGAACGCCGCAAAGCCGGCAGCGACGGCGAATTCGCGCAATGTCTCGTCGGCCGCAACTTCCGCAACGGTCTTGGACTGTATGGCCGCGACATATTCGGCCTGGGCGGACTCTGCCGCCGCCAGCTCGTTCTTGACCGCGTTGCGGCTGGAAAAGCCCAGGACGCCCTTGGTGACGGAGCTCAGCATCGGCCAGGCGGGATACGCGATGGTGTAGCCGATCGCCCATGCGATGGTGACGTAGAAGGTGAACACCCACCAGCGCGGAAGGGGGTTGTTGAGCTCCCTGATGCCGTCCCATTCATGGCCGGTGGTCGAGATGCCCGACATATCATCGATATACTGTGTGCTCATCATCAGTCGTCTCTGAAGGGGATGCGCGCGGTTTCGTCAGCCTGGCTGAAACCGCCCGGTCGGAGCGCGAAGGCGACGCATCCAGCAAAGAAGAGCACCATGGCGAGCATGCCCCAGCTGTCTGCGAATTCGCGCATCATATTGTATTCCATCGGTTGTTTCTCCTCAGCGGTAGCCGGCGGCTTCGTCGTAGTTCTTGAAATCGACGAGCGTGCCGAGCATCTGCAGGTAGGCCACTAGGGCGTCCATCTCGGTGACCTGCTGGGGGTTGCCGTCGAAGTCGCCGACCTTGGCTTTGGGATAGCGGCTCTCCAGTGCGGATGTGTCCGCGTTGGGGTCGGCCTGTGCCATCAGATCGGCGTTGGCGTGCGAGATCATGTCATCAGTGTATGGGACGCCAACGCGTTTGCTGGCAACGAGATGCGTAGAAAAGTCCTTCACCTCGATCAGCGTGTCAGCCAGGAAGCCGTAGCGCGGCATGATTGATTCCGGCACGACGGAACGCGGGTCAGTAAGGTGCTGGACGTGCCACGCGTTGGAGTAGCGGTCGCCGACGCGCGCGAGATCCGGTCCGGTGCGTTTGGACCCCCACTGGAACGGGTGATCGTACATCGACTCAGCCGCCAGGCTGTAATGGCCGTAGCGCTCCACCTCGTCTCGGAACGGCCTGATCATCTGGCTGTGGCAGAGGTAGCATCCCTCGCGCACGTAGATGTTGCGCCCGGCAAGTTCTAGCGGCGAGTAGGGCCGCATGCCATCGACCTTCTCGATCGTGTTGTCGAGATAGAAGAGCGGCGCGATCTCGACGATGCCGCCGACGGTCACGACCAGCAGGGATCCGACAAGAAGCAGCGTGGCGTTCTTCTCGATGGTTGCGTGCCTGTCCATCAAGCCCATTTTCTGGCTCCTGATTGCGCAGGCTCGAGGGCGGGCGCGGAGCCCGGCATCGGATCCTCCTCGCGTTGGTAGCCGCGGATGGTCATGGTGACGTTCCACGCCATGATCAGCGCGCCGGAGAGGTACATGGCGCCGCCGGCGGCGCGCATGACATAATAGGGATGCATGGCGGCGACGGTTTCGGCGAAGGAGTAGACCAGGAAGCCCTGCTCGTCGTATTCGCGCCACATGAGCCCCTGCATGATGCCGGACACCCACATGACAGCGGCGTAGACAACGATGCCGAGCGTCGCCAGCCAGAAGTGCCATGTGACAAGCCGCAGCGAATAGAGCCGCTCGCGGTTCCAGAGCTTGGGCACCATGTAGTAGATCGCGCCGAACGAGATCATGCCGACCCAGCCAAGCGCGCCGGAGTGTACGTGGCCGATGGTCCAGTCGGTGTAATGACTCAGCGAGTTGACCGTCTTGATCGACATGATCGGACCCTCGAAGGTCGACATGCCGTAGAAGGCGACGGCCGCAACCATCATGCGGATGATCGGATCGGTGCGAATCTTGTCCCAGGCGCCCGACAGCGTCATGAGGCCGTTGATCATGCCGCCCCAGGAGGGCATCCACAGCATGATCGAGAACACCATGCCCAGCGTCTGCGCCCAATCGGGCAAGGCGGTGTAGTGGAGGTGGTGCGGGCCGGCCCAGATGTACAGGAAGATCAGGGCCCAGAAGTGGACGATCGAAAGGCGGTAGGAATAGACTGGTCGATTCGCCTGCTTGGGCACGAAATAATACATCATGCCGAGGAAACCGGCGGTCAGGAAGAAGCCCACGGCATTGTGGCCGTACCACCACTGGGTAAGTGCATCCTGAACACCTGAGAATGCCGAGTAGCTCTTCGATCCCAGGAATGACGCCGGCATCGACAGGTTGTTGACGACGTGGAGCATCGCGATGGTGACGATGAAGGAGAGATAGAACCAGTTGGCGACGTAAATGTGAGGTTCCTTGCGCTTCAGGATGGTGCCAAGGAAAAGGATCAGATACGCGACCCAGACGATCGTCAGCCAAAGGTCGACATACCATTCCGGCTCGGCATACTCGCGGCCTTCGGTGATGCCGAGCAGATAGCCGGTCGCAGCCATGACGATGAAAAGCTGATACCCCCAGAACACGAACCAGGCGAGATTGCCGCCGAAAAGGCGTGCCCGGCAGGTGCGCTGCACCACATACATGGACGTGCAGAGCAGCGCGTTGCCGCCGAAGGCGAAGATGACGCCGGAAGTGTGCAGCGGCCGCAGGCGGCCGAAATTGAACCAGGGCTCGACGTTGAGACCCGGATAGGCAAGCTGCATCGCGATGACCACGCCGACCAGCATGCCAACGACGCCCCAGAATACCGTCGCGATGGCGCCATAGCGGATCGGACCATCCATGTAGGCGGAAGGATCAACCGGAACGGCCGGCTTGAAATCCGTGTTGCGTAGCAGGATTGCGGTGAAGCCCGTGGCGGCGAAGAACAAAATCCACATGTGCTGGCGAAAAGGTCCGTCCACGCCAAAGCCGGCGGCCACAAGGGCACAAAAGGCAAACAGGCTTACAAGGACGATCTCTGTGCCGAATTTCATCGCGAGTCCCGATCTGAAAATTTCGGCGGACGCCAAATCCGCAGCGCATTGATTGCGCAGTCCCGGCCTGTTTGCCCTGATCCAGATCAGAGCCGCAGGATTTTTGCCTCTAGCAGCTGGCGCTACAGTCAAAGTTGGGTATCCGACTCGGGCAACTCCTTCGCTGCCCTCCCCAGGCAATGCGAGTCGAACCGCCCCTGCAGCGGAAGGGCTCGTTCGCGCCGAGCAAGTCGATAAACGCATGATGCTATCTCCCGACCGCCCAGCAAGCCGCCGACCGGCCTGCTGTCCCGCTCACCGACGCCACCGAAGTATCGCTTGATGCCCCCTTCCGCAGGGCTCGGGCCTGACGGAGTCCAACTGCTTCTGCCTTCGCCGATCAGCAGTGCACAGCCGGGATGCTGCAGTGGACGAGGACGTTCGGATGCTCCCGTTGATTGTTCTGAACCGCGATGGAATTTGCCGCCCTCGCCTCGTCATTGCAGTACGTTCGGACCATCGCTCGAACGTTCCTGACGGGGACGCTTTCGCGCACCCTCGAGAGCGCCTCCCTCTTTTCGCGGGAGCGCCGCTTAGGAGGAGCATCAGCGGACACCTGGACTTGACGCCCGTCGGCAGGGCCTAAGCGCAGGGCCGTCGAGCGCCGGGGAGCGAACCGTTCGCCGACATCTCGAAAACATCTAGCAGGATGGCCAGCCCCACGCCGCATGCGGTCAGGATGAGCCCCGCCATAAAGATGCGGTTAGCGCGCTCGTAAATGGGTCGGCGCAGCGAAGTCATGTCGAGCAGCATGGACAGCGCCCGCATCTGCAACCCGATGCCGAACAGGATCGGCAGAACGGCGACCAGGTCGTAAAATCCCCACGGCATGGGATTGGCAGCCCAATGCGTGATGAAGCCGAGCGAAAAGGCAAGCAAGATCCCCACGACGGTGATGGTACCGTTGCGAAAAATCGTCTCGATCTGCTCTTTCTCCGGATCGTTCTCGTCCAACGGCCTCCCTCCATCAGCCGCAGCAGGTGTATGCGCGGTTATGATTCAGCTCTGGCCAGTCCCTGTACATCGCCGCCGATTAAGTCAAGACCGAGGACCCAGCGCCGGGCGTCGCTGCCGTCGCTTTCCTCGACGGTGTCGTCACCCTCTTCGTCCATACCCCTAGCTGGTAGCGCAGTCGGTGCTTGATCGAGAAGCGTTCTTATATCCTAGAACGAGCGCATTTTTATCAACCGACTTTAGGTCGGGCGGGCTAAAAGTCTGCGCCGCCGCCGCGATCTGGAGGTCCACGCTTCTCGGGTGGACCTTTTACGAGACGCTTGGTGCATCGTGCAAATGCTGTTTCGCCAGTGCGCCTGCCCGGCCCTTTATCAAGTTGGCATTCGATGCTCGTTCTGTCGTCTTCCCAGGCAAGCGGACGTCCCGGATGTTGACCCAGGGAACCCTATCTCCGCGAAATGGTCGTGAATGTTGGGTAAGTCAGAAGCAGATAGATCCTCGCGAGGGGTCGTCGCGCCCGAGGTAGCGCGCAGAAACTTTCGCTATCCACTCCAAGTTTGTGTCTGGGACCAGCGTGGGAGGCTGCTGGTATTGGTCCCAGGCGCAGCGGTGCTCATTACAGAGACGTTGACCACTCTCCTCCGGCTGCAATGCTTGATATGAAGCGATGACTCCTTGACTGCCGACTTCAGCCGGAGCGGATAAGGCACGAAGCGTGTGGTGGTCAGTAGGCGGTGGGATACACTGGTACCTCTCGACTCTTGACCGGCTAGATGGCAGCAGAGATGGCTGCGGCTTGTGTCGGCGAAATGACCAAAAAGCATTTCTTGGCCGCGTGGGGATGAACACCCGGCGTCCTTCGCTCGACGTCGGCAATGGCCAGCACCGCCGCCGACTTTGGCTGCGTCGTGAGCCATCGGCCTTTGGGCTGTAGGCGATGCAGACCCGCCGGAAGGCCGAATAAAATGGCCACCGATCACAGGTGAAATAATGACACGCATATCCATCGCCGAAGAACTTGAAAGCGCCGCCAACGGCATCGCCGACATGTCGCGGGCGGATCTGCAGATTACCCTTCGGCGCGCGGCGCTGATGCTCCGGAACGTCGCCGGCGTGCCTCTTGAGCCAGCGACAGACGATGCGTTGAACTCGATTGCCGCCGAAATGAAAGTTACCCGCTCGGAACTCATTGGCATCATCGTTCGCGAGTGGCTGGAAACGAACGCATATCTGCCCGTTCGGATGGTCGACGAGGAAAGCGAAACGGACGGCAGCGCCTAGCCTGTAAATCCTTCTTGCCGGCGTGATCTTGGCTCCCCCAACGGGATGATGCTGGCCATGCTTTTACCACCCGCCCGAAGTTGTTAGGGTCCGCTCGATTCGGGCGTCAACAGCCCGGATGGCAGAAGAAGGAAATCTCCATGACTTCGAGCGTAGCATTGGTCTGGTATCTGGTAATCGCCGGACCAGGGGGAGGAATGACCGTTCTTCCCAGCACCTTCGACAAGCGCGAACAGTGCACGGCAGCCCTTACCGAATATCAGAAGCAACCAACTCCGGCGGGCTGGTTACTACAATGCGTGCCGAGCGCCTCGCCTTTCACCGATAGTGGCTCGGACGATTAGCCATCGCTTAGCCCCGTGAGCTTTGGGCAGGTCTCTTGGGGTGCGCGTTGGCTGGCCTCGCCGCTCAAGTCTCGTTCTTCGGGCGGTGGCGCCTCGGCCGCCGCCCGCCGTGGCGCTGTTCCAGGCGGTTCAGGCTGTCCACAATGACACGACGGTTGTTCTCGATCCGGATCACGCCGTCCATTCTCAGTCTGGTCAGCTCACGGCTCACCGTCTCGTCTCGAATTCCAAGGAAATCAGAGATCTCGGCACGCGTCAGCGGCAGATCGAAGCACGCCGACCCGGCCCGGCCCCCACGGGAATCGATATTGCGGGCGATCAAGAGAAGAAAGCTCGCCACCTTCTCGGGTGCGGTCTTGCATCCCAGGGTCACCATCCATTCGCGAGCCTCGTCGAGCTCGTTTAGCGTCTGCTTGAACAGGCGATGCTGGAGCTCGGGTGATTGCTTCATCATTTGTTCGACGGCCGCTCTCGGAAAGGAGCACAGAGAGACAGCTGTTGCCGCTTCCGCATTGATCGCACTTTTCACCTTGAACGGCTGTCCCAGAAAATCCGGCGCGAACTGGAGGCCGACGATCTGCTGGCGGCCGTCCGAAAGGCTCTTCGTCAGCTTCACAACGCCCGAAAGCAGGTTTGAATAGCTGTCGACGGCCTCGGCGTCACCCATCAGCTCGACCCCAGCTTCGATCCTGTGCCGCGACGACGTCTTGGCGAGCCGGGCCAAGTGATCTGGATGCAGCGCGCCGCAGACGCCGCGGTGCCGTGCCTGGCAAGACAGGCAATAAAAGGGAATATCGGAACTGCGGATGTCCTGCCGTGCTGTCATTTTGATCGCTCTCCCGATCTGATCGCCCTCCCGGTCCCAAGCGCCGGCAGGATAACAATCCACGGTAGAAAAATCGTTGCGGCAGTTTGTCGTTCCGCAGCCTGATCGAAATCAGGGCTTGGGCGCATATTAGCGTCCAGAGTCCCGGCGACGCAAAAAAATGGACCACGACATGCGACCCGAGCTAGCTGCCAAACTTGGCGAGAACGTCCCGCGCTATACCAGTTACCCGAGCGCGCCGCATTTCCATCCGGGCATCGATGCGGTCGTTTACCGCGACTGGCTGGAGGCGCTCGAAGGCGGTGGCGAGCTATCGCTTTACCTGCATATCCCTTATTGCGACAGGCTCTGCTGGTTCTGCGCGTGCCATACCAAACAGACGCGCCACTATGAGCCGCTGGCCGCTTATCTGCGTTCGCTGCATGCGGAGATCATGATAGTTGGCGGCCTTGTCAGCGGCAAGGGTTGTCGAGTTCGCGCGGTTCATCTGGGCGGCGGTTCGCCGACGATGCTGAAGCCGCAGGATATGGTGACCTTGGGAGCGGTGCTGCGGGACAATTTCGATTTTTTCAACAATGTAAAGATCAGCGTCGAAATCGATCCGAACGATATGGACGAAGGCCGCCTCGACGCGCTTGCCAAAATAGGCATGACGCGGGCAAGCCTCGGCGTGCAGGATTTCGATCCGAAAGTGCAAAAGGCGATCAACCGTGAGCAGAGCTTTTTGCAGACCAAGGCAGTTGTCGATGGCATTCGCTCCCGCGGAGTGGATTCCGTGAACCTTGATCTGCTCTATGGCCTGCCGCATCAAACCAGGCAGAGCCTGTGTTCCACCGTGGCGCGGGCGCTCACGCTGGGACCGGACAGGATGGCGCTGTTCGGCTACGCTCACGTGCCTTGGTTTAAGAAACATCAGACGATGATCGACGAGGCATGGCTCCCCGGACCGACGGAGCGACTCGCTCAATCGCGACTAGCCGCGCGAGCGATTGTGGGCAAGGGGTACGAATCAATTGGGCTTGACCATTTCGCGAAGCCCGGCGATGCGCTGGCTTTAGCGGCACGCGCGGGGGCTTTGCATCGCAATTTTCAAGGCTATACGGAGGATCGTTGCGAGACCTTGATCGGACTTGGCCCGTCGTCGATCAGCCGGTTTCGCCAAGGCTACGTGCAGAACACGACTTCGACCGGCGAGTACGGCCGCATGATCGCAGACGGCGGGTTGACGGCTGTGCGCGGCATCGTGCTCTCGGACGACGATCGAGTCAGGGGCTGGATAATCGAGCGGTTGATGTGCGATTTCGCCTTTTCAGCGGTCGACCTGGTGGAGAGCTTTGGGAAAGCCGGCCAAAAGCTCCTTCTTCAGTCAAGCTCCATCGCCCTTAACGATCCTGCTGGACTGCTTGAACTGCGAGGCGACAAGTTCGTCGTTCCGGCGGAAAATCGTCCCTTCGTGAGGAGCATTGCGGTGAAGTTTGACAAATATTTCGAAGGCAGAGCCGCCAAGCACTCAGCGGCGGTCTGATTATTTCAGCGTAAGACCGGGCCATCGCTTGTGATGAATTGCCAAGCCGTTCCCCCAGTACAGGATGTTGCGGTGGCTCATGGTTATTTTGGTGCTGATACCCAGCTGACGGTTCCTCTGTGACGGCTTAGCGCCCTGCCCGAACGGCGTCACGCGAGCTCCGCGAAGGCGCGGCCGCCGTGGCCGAGATGATGGTATCCACGGCCTCGACGTCGAGCGAGGAGGAGCGAGGCTGAGTCCGGCACCGGGTTGAACGACATTGGACACGACCAGGCCGACCATAAGGCGAGCGTCCAGTAGGCGCGTAAATAGATCATCGCCTTGCCGGCAACCCGGCCTCCGTTCTGGAGATCGTTCATACCGGCGATCCCCGTCACAACAGTTGAAGCGAGGTGGTTCCGACCTTCGCTGGCTTCCATCGCGGTGCTTCGGTCGAGTGTCGCTCGAAGGCGGTCGACGCAAGTTCTTTGCGAGGCTGCGATCAGAACACCTTGATGGTCGAAATCTTGCCATGGCTGTGCCCGGAGGTTGTCGTCCGAGCATGCGTTGGCTAGACGCCTCTCTTATTGCCCCAGAGCATGACGTGCAGCTGTGGCAACACGCGGGCCTCGAACCATCTGTCGCGGGTCACGCGATCAACCAGCCAGTCCATGCGTTTCATTATTCCGTCAAGGTCGACAGCTGCGTCTTCATTTCCGGGGCGTGGTGGTGTGTGGTTGCCGGGTTGCAGATAGATTGGAAGCCGCGGAAATCTAACGGCGACGTCTTTCGCGTAGGCATAGTCACGTTCGTTGAAAATGACGAGCTTGAGCACGACCTGCGGCTTGTCCTGCGCCGCCTGGAGGCAGGCCTCGATAGCAGCCCAATCGGTCGTCATGTCGCTTGACGGCGGTTTCGGGCTGAGGACCAGCACGTCAAGATCGGCAAACCATTCCCTGACCACGGAACCTTGCGTTTCCAACGCAAAACGGTAGCCCTCGTCATGGCCTCGGTTGATAAGCGCACCGAAGGGCTGGATAGCCGGATTGCCGCCTGACAGCGACACCATCGACGGATGGCCGCCGGAAAGCGCGACCACGTTTTGCCACACCGCGCCAGTGGACATCATTTCCCATTCATGTCGGAATTGATTGTCCACCGCATGCAGGCTGTCGCACCAGGAACAGCGATAATCACACCCGCCGGTTCTGACGAAGACCGTCGGCAGGCCGATCAGCACGCCCTCGCCCTGGATTGTCGGCCCGAAAATCTCACTCACGCGGATTGCGGGATGGGCATCGGTCATGGCCGGAACTCCGCCCATGTTTTCGGCGTTTCGCTCACCCGCACGGCCGAGGTTTCGGGCAGGCGTCCCTTGCACCAGTCGTAAAAATGTCGGGCTAGATATTCGGCCGTGACTTGCTCATGCCCCAGCACGTCATTGAGATGTCGGTGGTCGAAGCTCTCGTCGATATAGCGTTTGAAAGGCGCCAGGTCGTGATAGTCGCGCACGAAGCCGTTCTCGTTCAATTCCTTCGCGGAAAGCTCCACTTCGACGATGTAGTTATGCCCGTGCAGGCGCGCGCACTGGTGGTCAGGCGGCAAGGACGTGAGCTGATGCGAGGCCGAGAAGTGGAATTCCTTGGTGATGCGGAACATTACACGCTGCTCCTGCGCAGCGCGTCGAGCCAGAAGTCGGCGTCCTCATAGTCGGTGGGGTCCGGGTGCCTGGAGAGATGAAACGCCTCGCGCCGCTCGACGCAGGTTCCGCACCGTCCACAGTGACGCTCGCCGCCCTTGTAGCAGGACCAGGTCTGCGCAAATGGCGTGCCGTGTCTTGCTCCATCCTCTACGATGTCCGCCTTCGAGAGATTCACATAAGGCGTATAAAGGCGAATGTTTGCGTAGCCGTCGAGCGCGTGGTCTTGCATGATCTGGAAAGTCTCGATGAACGCCGGACGGCAGTCCGGATAGATGAAATGATCCCCACCATGCACGGCCGTCGCCACCGCGTCAGCGTGGCGCGCGGCGGCGAAGCCGAAGGCGATGGCCAACATGATGGCGTTCCGGTTCGGTACCACCGTAACCTTCATCGTATCTTCGGCGTAATGCCCGTCGGGCACGTCCACATTATCGGTCAGCGCGGAGCCGGAAAGGCCGCGGCCGATGTCGCGGATGTCGATGATGCGGTGCAGGACGTTGAGGCGCTCCGCGCAAAGACCGGCAAAGCCCAATTCCTTGCTGTGCCGTTGGCCGTAATCGAAAGATAGCAGGCCGGCGAGTTCTTGCTCCGCTGACACCTTGTGAGCAAGGGAAACGGAGTCCAATCCGCCGGAGCAGACGACAAGAGTCTTCATCGTTGGGGGTTCCTGTTTTGACCGGGTAGGCTGCGACCGGAGATTTCTCTGCACTCCCATTACTTGGGAGAGTCTCGTTTGTGAACGAGGCCGAGTCTGATGCGCTGATGTGCCGCTGCAAATAGATCGCTCTCAGGCGGACTGAGCCTGCAACGAAGCCGAACGTCATTACCATCCGGCGCGCTTCGCTTTCACCGCTCAAACAATTGATAACGCCCCCGCCGCGTCAGATGGGCCATCTGCTTAGCCTCAGCCACATCAACTTCAACACTTCTTCGCGTTTAAGCGCCTTCGGCCGTATAGCTTCCGACACCGCGACGCCCTGCACCACGTATGAACGTCGCCTTCCCGGCCCGCGCCGAATGGACAACCTCCAGGAAGCTCACAACTACTTATGCGAACGCGACTGGTTGCGCATGTGGCAACATGTGGCGGAAAACGCCGGACGGTGTACGCCGATTATTCCCGGATGGTGCTATTGAATTTGCCTACGAGGCACTGGTTTCGGCCTGGGAAAAGCTGTTCCGGGAATCCTTCGAACTCAGCGAATAACCGGCTCGCCGTGGAAGCGTCGGCGCGAGGGCGGTGAAACGCCGAAGCCGACTTCCATCATCAGCCGCGGCGTGTGTGTCGGCACGGTACCCATGTGGAAGCCGAATGGATCCTCGACGAAGCCAAGCCCCGCCTCTCCAGTAAGCGTCACGGGGCTTTGCTCCCCATAGACGTCCAAAATCTCTTTCGCGGGGTGGCCGACGAGAAGCGTCAGCTGGTGCTTGAGCGCGCGCCGCCTGTGGCTGCCGCGGACATAGACATGCGGACCGGTACCTTCGTCGACCGGCAGTAGATAGAAGAAGAACTTCAACATGCGCCAGTCATCGAGGTCGAAGTGATATTTGTTGAGCGATGCCAGGTTTTTGTCGGCGTCGGAGGCCTGGCCGGTGGGGAAGCTCCACCAGACGCGCGTGGTAATCAGTTTTGCCTGGCCGCCGAGATAGTGCGCAGCGATATCCATCAGCAGCGGATCGTTTTGGACGGCGAGTGCCGCCTTGCAGTCGAGGATGCGCTCGAAATAATGGCCGCTCAGCAGGGGACGGCCGAACCGAGCCTCAGCCTCCGCATGCTCCGTCGGCAGGAATTCGAGGCGCCGATCGAAATTGCCAAAGCAAGGTGTGCACCGCACGAAAGCTGCAATCGACTCATGGATAGATTTCGGCAAAACGAGTCCGGAAAAGAACCCGTCGGACTGCAGCGCATCGACAACCTCCTGGCGATCGACGTGGATGAACATCGTATCCTGTGCTTTCTGCGACGCTCGAACAGGCTTTGCACCGCGCCAGTGCATTCTCCGTGCCGGCATGGTGCGGGCGAGCACGAACATGGGCAGCCACGCTGGATTTTCGCGAAGATCCGACAGGTAGGTCGGAATGCGTACGGCTATTCGGCGTAGCACGCTGCCGTTTCGCGCGATCGATTCGAGGCTTGCAGCGCCGGCTTTGTCGGTACTCGTAACGGTCATCAGGATCCTCAGGTGTGAATGCACTATCAACGAAGCATTGGTCTCGTTGCTTCGTTCCGTATTACCCAAACCCGAATCCCGCAGCGGAAGAACTAACTGCGCTTCAAAGTTTGTGCAACGCACAATTACCTCGCCAGCAAATGCGGCCGGGTCCTTGCGTGTCGAAATAAGTCGAAGCTGTCATCGTAACTAAATCAGAAACTGCTTATAGCCGCCGCCCATCAGGTGGCGGCCACGTTGGATGGCACGACGAACCCGGTCGCGAAGATGACCGCCCGGATGAGCCCAATCTTGTTCGACACGCGCTGGCCCGAACAGGGCAATTGCGATCTCCTGATGGGAGGCTCCCGCGAGCGAGCCGTCTAACGCCTGGAGCACGACACTCAAACGCATTCCGCGGGGTTCCGGCGGAAAGCAAGCGGCTGCCAGGCGGCCGCTTGCATCGATGTCGTTCAGGAACCGAAGGGCGGCGACATGGAACTTCAAGTGCCGCGGCGGCACGATTGCGTCCACAAATAGCCGTAACGGGTGCAGAACCGAGGCGCCGGAAACCGCGATCTGCAGAGCCCGGCAGTCCTGCCTCAGCAATACGTGCTGCAAACCGGCTGGGGTCAGCAGGATGTCCTTGCGGCATGACAGCGAAGCAAGATCAAGCGGTTGAAAATCGTGGTTGAGCCCAACCGTCTCCGCTCTCGCCCGCAGAATGCGGGCGCAGTCGCGCGGATCCCAAAAGACCCTTGCCGAGGCGGCGTCCAATTGTGGGTCGTCCGCGAAAGAGGAGGCTCCAATGGCTGAGGAAAGATGATCCACTCGTCAACTCGACTATCTTGGTATCGGCGCGGGGTCCCTCAATCGTGCCCGGCGGTGCGATTTCGGCGTGCTCGCGCTGGAATAGCGGATTGCGCCGAAGAAATTCCCAGGCCCAGGCAGTCCGGGGCAGTCGACTGGCATAGTGGTAGGCTTGGTGGCGACGCCAGTCCGGCCAGCATGCACGACCGACCGTCGCCTCCCCGAGCAGACGAGCATTGTTCACGGCCCAGATTCCGTAATGGTCGCTATGCCGACTGGCCTAAGACCGGTTGCCACAGGACCGGCCCGCTCAGACGTCCCCTGAGGCGGATGCGCAAAAGGTTCGCGTGGGAAATTTCGAGAAATCCGGCCACCGCCTGCGTTTTGCCGACGGGCTTCGGTGGTGCGATGCGCGACAATGGCCACGTCGCGCGGCGCAGGATCCGTTCCATGCGCGTATCGGTCACCGTTACTATCTGGGTGAGATGCTTGGCCAAGCCGAACTCGAGCATGCCGGCGAAGAGCTCGTAGGTTGCTTGGGCCAGCCCGCCGGCGGAGTTGGGCGCTGACGCGGGAAGATCGAGCGCAAAACGACTGCTTTCCCATATGTCGGGCGTCGAGGGCACGGCGTCAGCATCCAGCAGCGCTGGGAACGTATCGCGCAACATTGTGGGTCCTGTGCTGGGCAAAAGACGCACGCAACCGCGAATTCGCCAATCGGATCCCTTGAGAAGCAGATAGACAGGCCTCTGGGCATCAAACGCGTCGATTTCCATTTGGTCTTTGGTCTCAACGTCCCAATCGAGCCTTTCCTTGAACACCCGATGCCTCAGTCCGTGCATCTCGTTGAGCTCGCTGGCGAACTCGCCGTAAAGTTCTGGCGTTATCAGCTGCATCATGGTCGCCTCCGTGCGGGATGTACTGCGTCATCGAAGGGCAAAGCTGACCGCGAAGCAGCCTGTAGACGTTTACAGCTATCGTGGCCGAAGATTTAGGATCTCGCCTGGCCGGAGGCGGCCAGCCGTGCAACGGCCTGGTTGGTCGTTCGAACGCCAAGCTTTGCTTTGGCGTTTTCGAGATGGAAGGTCGCGGTGCGCTTTGAAACGCCTAGGAGCTGGCTGATATCCCAAGCCGACTTGCCGCGCGCCGCCCATTTCAGGCACTCGAACTCTCGTGGGGTGAGCGTCACACCATCCACCACGCGATCGTCGGCGAGCCTAGCCCGGGCATGGATGTGAAAGTTGATGGCCATTAGCTGCAAGGCTTTTTCGTAGCGTGCCAGTGACCGCAAAAGAGGCGGACAAGACTCGTCCGAAGCAAGGGTCAGGGCAGCAAACCGGCCGCGATGATCATGCATGGATATCGTCAGCCCGCCGCGAATGCCAATCTCAGCCGCGCTTTCCAGAATTCTTTGCTGCGAAATCGGCAAACACTGCCGACCCCGCTCCACACCCCAATGAAAGGTATCCCAGCCCTGCAGCCCACGCAGGATGACCGGATCAAGACGGTCATATTTCTGTTGCAGATAATGGGATGTCCAGGAGGAAGGATAATTCGAGATCAATCGCGGCGCGCCCGCGGACACCGTCGGGTAACTGAAGTAGGCGAAGAGCGGAAAATCGAAGCCGGCAGCGGCGGCCACCATCGCCTCACGGAGATCGACAGCATCAACACTTGCTGACAGTTGCTCGACAAAGTTTTCAAACAGGCGATGCATTGCGCTTTGCATGACCTCCGTATGAATGTCGCTCGATGTCGGACAGAGGCTTGAATTACAGGATCGCGAACCGGTGCAGCGCGCGCGATCCTTTCACCATCATCACCGTGATTACGTCTTGCTTCTGAGCGAAGAAATGGTTCGGAGGCGCGACAGCGCTCGGCTGGCGAGAGCAGGACATTGCGCGATGACGGTGCAAGACCGTCGGCTTCGCGGACTCTTGGACAGGCAAGGATGGTACTTGGAAATTCAGATCACGGGCCATACCAGCGCCTGTCTGCAGGAAGAGCTTGGCGAGAGCTGTCGCCATGTCATCAAGGTGCCGCACAGCCCTTTCTGACCCGGGCCCCCGCGGTGAAGCCTGGCACGGTCATGACAATCGGCAGGCTCATGGCGCTTCTTTGCTTCTTGTGACGCCGGCTTCGGCGCCCGTGGGTGGATCGATAAAGACGTGCTCGGCAGCGGGGAAGCGCCGCTTGCGCACCTCGTCCGCGTAGGCCGCGATCGCGGCGCCGGCCTGATCGCCGATTTCTGCGTAGCGCTTGACGAATTTCGGCCTGAACGAGCAGAACAGGCCGAGCATGTCGTCACTGACCAGGATCTGGCCGTCGCACACCAGTGAGGCTCCGATGCCGATAGTGGGGATTTCAATCTCGCCGGTGATCAGCCGCGCGAGCTGCTCTGGAATCTTTTCAAGCACGACGCAGAAGGCGCCCGCTTGCGCGACCGATATCGCGTCGCGCCTGATCCGCTCGGCGTCCTCTCCCCTGCCCTGCACGCGGTAGCCGCCGATAGCGTTGACAGCCTGCGGCGTCAGGCCGATATGGGCCATGACAGGAATGCCACGAGCCGTGAGGAAACGGATAGTAGCAGCCATCGCCTCGCCCCCCTCCAGCTTGATAGCCGCGCAGTCGGTCTCAGCCATCAGGCGAGCCGCGTTGCGGAACGCCTGCTCGGGGCTCTCCTCGTAGGAACCGAACGGCAGATCAACGACCATCAGCGCCCGCTCAAGGCCACGGCGCACTGCCTTGGCGTGCATTATCATCATCTCGAGCGTGACGCCGAGCGTGGAAGGCAGGCCGTGCAGCACCATGCCGACGCTGTCGCCGACAAGAACGATGTCGCAATGTCGATCGACCAGCTTTGCAATCGGCGTCGTATAGGCCGTGAGGCAGACGAGCGGGACACCACCCTTACGCGCCCGAATATCGGGCGGTGTAATCGCTTTTGAAATACCAGCTGTGCTCAACGCATGCCTCCTTCCCTAACGTGACCCACCGCAGATGTCGCGTTTGGAACGTTTTTGCGCAAGTGCGCAGAGCTAAAAACTGACCGTGCAGCTGCGCGGTGTTGACGTGCAGACACGCGCGCTTAAGTTAAATCGATTCAGGCGCTCCGAGCCTGACCAACCACTTTCGCGAACATGGACGATCAGGCAAAAGGAACCACGAAAGACCGAACCACTGTCAAGGCCGACGAAGCCAAAGTGGATCTGATCGCCTTTGTCGTCGCCGTAAGCGACAATGAACCCTGTGTCCTCACTATCGGGCAGGCGGACACACTGCCTTCCGGACCATTTGCGCTTGAGCACCGATCGCTGCAAGCGGGTTTGAGGGGCTGGGTCGAGCAGCAGACCGGCCATCCGCTGGGCTACATTGAGCAGCTCTACACCTTCGCCGATCGGGACCGCGCCGGCGCCGAGCGCCGGCAGCGCGCCATCTCCATCAGCTATCTCGCACTGACCCGCAAGGAACAGGCAGCGGGCTCGGCCAAGTGCGGATGGCGAAGCTGGTATGAATATTTTCCGTGGGAAGACCATCGCTCCGGCACCCCGCCTGTGGTGCTGGACGTGCTGAGACCGCGCCTGATTGAATGGGCAGAGAGCATCGGCGACGCAGCCGTGAAACATGAACGACGGCGACGGGTAGCGATAGCCTTCGGGTTAGACGGGCGGCATTGGAACGAGGAACTTACGCTTCAACGCTATGAGTTGGTTTACGAAGCAGGCCTGGTCCAAGAGGCTGGAAGCGGACCCGACGCGACGCTGTCTTCGCTTGTGCCCAGCAAGTCCATGGTGGCCGATCATCGCCGCATCGTGGCGACGGGCATTGCGCGACTTCGCTCCAAGATCAAATACCGGCCGGTCGTCTTTGAACTGATGCCGCAGTATTTCACTCTGCTGCAGCTGCAACGAACCGTCGAAGCGCTCGTCGGCAGGCTGATCAACAAGCCGAACTTTCGTCGCCTGATAGAACAGCAGGAGCTGGTCGAGGAGACTGGCGAGACTTCGGTCGACACGGGCGGGCGCCCGGCAAGGCTCTATCGCTTCCGCCACGCGGTCCTCGACGAAACGGCGATAGTCGGCACAAAATTGCCGGTCGCCAAGGGTTGACACGCTTATAGTCAACGTGGATATATACCCCTTATAGTCAAATGGATTATAATTGGGGGCGCCGATGATGAGCGGGGCGTTATCTTCGGCGGCGTCTCTGTATCGGCGCGTCTGGCGCGTCATCCCACCCGGGGAATGGGCGGTTTTCAGCCCGGACATCGAGGCCATTCTGGCGCTGAAGCGCGAGCGCAACGCGATCATCCTGGCGCACAATTATCAGACGCCTGAGATCTTCCATTGCGTGGCCGATATCGTCGGCGACAGCTTGGCGCTGGCCCGCAAGGCTGCGACGGTCGAGGCGCAAGTCATCGTGCTGGCCGGCGTGCATTTCATGGCCGAAACGGCCAAGCTGCTTAATCCGGACAAGACGGTGCTCATTCCAGATCTAGACGCCGGCTGCTCGCTGGCTGATTCGATCACGGCACAAGACGTACGCTTGATGCGCCAGCGTTATCCCGGCGTGCCGATCGTCACCTATGTCAACACGTCGGCTGAAGTGAAAGCCGAGTCGGATATCTGCTGCACCTCGGGCAACGCCAAGGCGGTCGTCGAATCCCTTGGCGTTGACCGGGTGATTATGTTGCCGGACGAATATCTGGCCCACAATATCGCCGCCCAGACCGACGTCGAGATCATCGCCTGGAAAGGCCATTGCGAGGTGCATGAGCGCTTCACACCGGCCGATATCCGCGAGCTGCGCGAAAACCATCCTGGCGTGACGGTGCTAGCCCATCCTGAATGTCCGCCCGACGTTGTGGCCGAAGCCGACTTTTCGGGTTCGACCGCAGCCATGTCCGACTATGTCGAACGGCAAAAGCCGCCCCGCGTCGTGCTGATGACGGAGTGCTCAATGAGCGACAACGTCGCGTTAGCGCATCCAGAAGTCGACTTCATCCGGGCCTGCAATTTGTGCCCGCACATGAAGCGGATCACTCTCGCCAACATCCGCATGGCGCTTGAGCAGAACCGCCATGTCGTCACCATCGAGCCCAGCATCGCTGGGCGCGCGCGGCTCGCGGTCGAACGGATGCTGGCAATTTGAACGCCTGTGTCCGCAGCTTCTTTGGGCGGCCCATCATCATCGGCGGTGGCATCGCCGGACTGATGACTGCGCTTCAACTAGCGCCGGAGCCGGTGCTTCTTCTGTCCAGGACGCTACTGGGAGCTGACTCTTCAAGCACCTCGGCTCAGGGGGGGTTGGCCGCAAGTTTGGGCCAAGACGACGATCCGGAACTGCATTTGGCCGATACGCTTGCCGCCGGGGGTGGTCTATGCGACACAGATATGGCGAGCCGCATCCTCCGAGCCGCGCCCAGCGCAATCGAGGGGCTTGCGTGCTTTGGGGTTCCCTTCGACCGTACGCCAAAGGGATCGCTGTGCCTCGGCTTGGAGGCCGCGCACAGCCGGCGTCGCATCGTTCATGCGCATGGTGACGGCAGCGGGCGTGAGATCATGCGTGCGCTGATCGCGGCCGTGCGCTCAACTCCCTCGATTGTCGTCGTTGAGGGCGTGGAAGCGCGTCGTCTGGCTGTCAGGGACAATGCGATACAAGGCGTCTGGGCGAGCTGTTCGTTAGGACCCGTCTTCTTCGGCTCACGGCGGGTCGTCCTTGCCACCGGTGGGATCGGCGGGCTGTTTTTCGACACCACCAATCCTTCGGGCAGTTGCGGACAGGGCCTGGCGCTTGCGGCCCGCGCGGGAGCTGTCCTTGCCGACGTCGAGTTCATCCAGTTTCACCCGACCGCGCTTGATGGCCCCGAACGCCCTATGGCGCTGGTCAGCGAGGCTGTCCGCGGCGAAGGTGCTACCCTGATCGATGAGACAGGTCGGCGCTTCCTCGATGGCGTGCCGGGCGCCGAACTCGCGCCACGGGACATCGTCGCACGCGCGGTCTGGAGCCACTTGGCAGATGGTCATCAAGTCTTCCTCGACGCACGGCAACAACCTGGCCCGAAATTTGTTCGACAGTTCCCGACAATAGCATCTGCCTGCCGTGGATACGGCATCAATCCCGTGCGCGATCTCATTCCCATTCGTCCTGCTCAGCACTATCACATGGGCGGCGTCGCCGTGGACGGCTCGGGTAAGACGTCGGTCGAGGGGTTGTGGGCCTGTGGCGAAGCCGCCTCGACCGGACTGCATGGCGCTAACAGGCTCGCCAGCAATTCCTTGACGGAGGCCGTCGTGTGCGCGCGTTGGGTCGCTGAAAGCGTGGCCGGAACGCCTGCTCGCAGAACAAGGCCACTGTTTGCGGGCGGTTACCCGTCACCCGATCCGGCACCCGCGCGTCCTTTCGTGTCGCGCGCACTCGGCATCGTGCGCAACGGCGAAGCCTTGAAAGCAGCCGCACACGCGCTGTTGTCGCTCGCTGAAAACCAGGACGCGGCATCGGATGCGGCGGTTGTGGGTCTGATGATTACTATTTCCGCCTTGCGGCGCCGAGAGAGCCGCGGCGCTCATTACCGCGAGGATTTTCCCCATCCCGCAGCTGTTGCGCGACGCTCCGAGATCACCCTCGAAGCCGCCTTGGCCGCAGCGCGGGAACTAGCACACTCGCCAACGCTGGAAAGTGCCACCTGATGGGCCTGTCACCGCTTCCCGCAATGATGCTCGAGCCGCTGGTACGCTCAGCCCTCCTCGAAGACCTTGGCAGAGCCGGTGACGTGACCACCGAGGCGACCGTAGCGAAATATCACCACGCCACAACCGTGCTGGCGGCTCGCGAGCGAGGGGTTGTCGCCGGGCTCGATCTGGTGAGCCTCGCCTTCAAGTTGATCGACCAAAATATCAAGCTAGATGTGAACCGAGCAGACGGCAGCAAAGTTGCTCAAGGGGAGATCATTGCCTCGGTGAGTGGCCGGACCCGGGCCATTCTTACTGCTGAGCGGACGGCGCTGAATTTCTTGTGCCATTTGAGCGGCATTGCCACGGCAACCGCTTCTCTTGTCGCAGCGGTTCGCGAGCACCGCGCCAAGATCACCTGCACGCGCAAGACGACGCCCGGGTTGCGGGTTGTCGAAAAATACGCGGTGCGTGCTGGCGGCGGTGCCAATCACCGCTTCGGCCTCGACGACGCCGTCCTGATCAAGGACAACCACATCGCGGCTGCCGGCGGCATCCGCCCCGCCATCAAGTGCGCGAGAAAGAGCGTAGGCCATCTCGTCAAGATCGAAGTCGAGGTCGACACGCTGGCCCAGTTGGAAGAAGCCCTTTCGCTCGCCCCAGACGCTGTCCTGCTCGACAACATGCCGGTCGATGAGCTTCGCCAGGCGGTGGCCATGGTTGCCGGCCGGGCGATCACGGAGGCGTCGGGCCGGATCACCGCCTCAACCGCGCCTGTCATCGCGGCCACTGGCGTCGACCTGATGTCCATCGGGTGGCTGACCCATAGCGCGCCAATTCTCGACATCGGACTGGACTATTACTCGCCGTGATCCGCCACCAAACGATCGGTTATCGACAGTTATTCGACGCGGCATCAAGCGGGCGAAGAAGCCAGGGCAAGCGAAGCTAAGAAACAGGACGGATATGCACGACACCAATCCGACTAACGCGACGCCACGGAGACAATGCGCTGATGGCGGGATGTGGACCCTGGAAAAGGCTCGGGCACTTCACGACGCACCGTTCAACAATCTGCTCTTCCTGGCGCAAACCGTTCACCGGCAGAATTTCGATCCTAACAAAGTTCAGCTCAGCCGGCTGCTCAGCATCAAGACAGGTGGTTGCCCGGAAGATTGCGGCTATTGCAGCCAGTCGGCGCATCACGAAACCGGCCTGAAAGCCTCGAAGCTGATGGACCTTGAGCGCGTCATCGCAGAGGCGACCAAGGCGCGTGACGCCGGCGCCACCCGCTATTGCATGGGCGCGGCCTGGCGCAATCCCAAGCCGCGCGACATGGATGCGGTGGTGGCCATGGTCGAAGGCGTCAAGGCGCTCGGCATGGAAACGTGCATGACGCTGGGCATGCTCGATCGTGAGCAGGCCATTAGACTGAAGCAGGCAGGGCTGGACTACTATAACCACAACATAGATACCTCGGAACGCTACTACGGCGAGGTGATCAGCACACGCAGCTTTGCCGATCGGCTTGAGACACTTGAGAACGTGCGCCAATCCGGCATCAAGGTCTGCTGCGGCGGCATCGTCGGCATGGGTGAGGAGCCGATGGATCGCATTGACATGCTCGTCACTCTTGCCAACTTGCCGGAACATCCCGAGAGCGTTCCAATCAACATGCTTATCCCAATCGCGGGCACCCCGCTTGCCGACGCCAGGCAGATCGATCCGATCGAATTTGTGCGCGTGATTGCGATGGCGCGCATCATGATGCCGAAATCGCATGTCCGCCTTTCCGCCGGGCGCACCGGCATGACCGACGAGATGCAGGCGCTGTGCTTTTTTGCCGGCGCCAATTCGATCTTCGTCGGCGAAACGCTGCTCACCGCCGACAATCCAGGCGAGGACAAGGACACGCTGCTGTTCCGGCGTCTCGGCATCGAGCCGATGGAACTTGAGGCGCAATGAACGGGGCACCGCTGGCGCGCTACGAGGCAACCCTGCAGGGGCTGGCGCGCAGGGACCGGCTGCGGCAGCTTGCGCCGCGCGCCGGTCTCGACTTCTCGTCGAACGACTATCTTGGGCTTGCGGGCAGCAAAAGGCTCGGCGACGCGGTCGCGGCCGCCATTGCCCGCGGCACACCGGTCGGCGCCACAGGATCGCGGCTGCTGCGCGGCAACGCGCCCGAGCATGAGGAACTAGAGGCAGAGGCGGCAACGTTCTTCGGGGCCGAATGCGCGCTGTTCTTCGGCGGCGGCTACATCGCCAACTTTGCCCTGCTGACAGCCCTGCCGCAGAAGGGCGACCTTTTGGTCCTCGACGAGCTCGCCCATGCCAGCATGCATGAGGGGGCGCAGGCCGGACGCGCCGAGTTCAAGCTGGCAGCGCATAGCGACGTCGATGCTGTCGAGGCTGCGATCACCCGCTGGCGCGCAGACGGCGGCATGGGGCGCGCCTGGATCGCGGTCGAGAGTCTCTACAGCATGGATGGCGACTATGCGCCGCTAGAAAGTCTGGTCGCGCTGGCAGATCGGCGCGAGGCCTTCATCCTCGTCGACGAAGCCCATGCCACCGGCGTCTGGGGACCGGACGGTCGGGGGCTGGCCGCCGCATTCGAGGGCCGCGACAACATCGTCGCGCTCCACACATGCGGCAAGGCGCTCGGCGTGTCCGGTGCGCTGGTTACAGCGCCGCAAACGCTGTGCAACTATCTCGTCAACCGGTGCCGGCCATTCATCTACGCCACCGCGCCATCGCCGCTGATGGCGGTGGCTGTGCGCGAAGCGATTGCCATGCTGTCCGACGAGCCGACGCGCCGTGCTCAGCTGCGTGAACGTATAGCTCTCACGGGCCAGCAATTGGCTGAGCGCTGTGGCGTGACGCCGAGCGGCTCGCAGATTCAGCCCGTCGTTATCGGCGATGTCGGGCGGACCATGGCGGTGGCAGCAGAACTGCAGGCGCGCGGTTTCGACATCCGCGGCATTCGTCCGCCGACCGTGCCCGAGGGCACATCGCGGCTGCGCATTTCGCTGACGCTCAACGTCGAAGAGGCCGACATTTGCGCCATGGTCGAGGCGCTCGTCGAGGCGTTGGCCCAAACGCGACCGGAGGCGATATGATCCAACGCGTCGTCATCACCGGAACGGACACCGGAATTGGCAAGACCGTCTTTGCGGCCGGGCTCGCCGGCCAGCTCGACGGCTTCTATTGGAAACCGGTGCAATCGGGTCTCGACGACGAGACCGACAGCGAGGTCGTTGTGCGGCTTGCCGACCTGCCGTCGGAGCGCGTGCTGCCGGAAGCCTACCGCTTACGGAGCCCGCTGTCGCCGCATCGTTCGGCTGAGATCGACGGTATCGCGATAAAGGCTGCCGATCTTACCTTTCCCGTCCTGCCGACGCCGCTGGTCATCGAGGGCGCGGGTGGGCTTATGGTGCCACTCAACCGGCGCACAACCTTCATCGACATCTTCGCTGAGTGGAAGCTGCCGGTCATTTTGTGTGCCCGCACCACACTCGGCACGATAAACCACACGCTGCTGTCGATCGAGGCGCTGCGGGTCCGCTCCATCCCACTCCTCGGCGTCGTTTTCATCGGCGAGGAAATGGCGGATAGCCAAAGGACGATCGTTGAGCTGGGAGGCGTGCGCCAGCTTGGCAGGTTGCCACACCTTGACCCGCTAACGCGTGAAACGTTGAGAGAGGCGATAGTTGCCGGCTTCGACCTTGACCTGATTGCCGAAGGCGAATGATGTCACAGTCACCGGTCTGGCATCCCTTCACCCAGCATGCGCTTGAGCCGGTGATCCCTGAAATCGTCCGGACGGAGGGCGCCTACCTCCACAAGGCGGACGGCTCCCGCATCCTGGACGCAATTTCCTCCTGGTGGGTCGTCACCCATGGCCATCGCCATCCCCGCATCATGAAGGCCATCGAGACGACCGCGTCGAGCCTCGACCAGATCATCTTCGCCGGCTTCACCCACGAGCCGGCCGAACGGCTGGCCAAGGCGCTTGTCGGCCTCGCGCCGCCCGACCTCGACCGGGTGTTCTACTCCGACAGCGGCTCAACCGCCGTCGAGGTCGCGCTGAAGATGGCGCTCGGCTATTTCCGCAACATCGACGCGCCACGCTCGCGCCTCGTCGTCATGGAACAC